>NZ_JAKEUW010000029.1:0-61564 GCF_022398115.1 Vibrio sp. Isolate22
CAATGCTTTTCGTTTTGTCTGAGCAGTAGCCGCATGGTTAGTTGGTAGCCGCATGGTTAGTTGGCAAAAATGAATCAGTACCATGAATGGCAAAGACTTGAGCCCAATACCGTATCTGTCTTGAAGAAATTGAATATTGTTTTGCTAAGTAGAGAGATGACGTGCCATCTAAGTATTGCTTAGCAATGATACATTTTAGCTCTCGGCTATATTTGGACATAAAAAGACCCCCAATAATTGGTGTCCAACTATTGGGGGTCAGTTCATAGTGCGGCTTTTTTGTTTTTGGCGAGTCATACCTAGTTTGCTTCTATCTTTGAATAAAGGTTTTACTATTTTTGCTTGGGGTAGAATATTACGCTGCTCGTATAGCCACATTTATAATGTGAAGTGCCGTTCAGTGCGAACGAAAGCCGTGGGGTGAAGTTGATCAAGTTGCACATCTAATTCATATTGGATAGCAATTTTATATATTCTAGTGAGTTAAGGAGAATTCACGATGAGCTTTGATACATGGATTTACTATCTGCTAGCCGTGCTGATCTTGACGGCATCCCCAGGCCCGAGTTCTTTATTGTGCATGACCAAAGGAGTGCAATCGGGCTTCAAATTGTCGATATTTACAGCCTTGGGTAGCCTAACAGCGATTACCGGAATCCTCACACTATCGTTTACGGGACTCGGTGTAATTATTGCCTCTTCGGAAGTGGTATTTAACGTCATTAAATGGACGGGTGCTGCTTATCTTATTTTCCTTGGATGGAAGTCGTTACGCTCGAGCCAGCAAGATTATGACCAACTACCGGGTCAGGAATCAGATTCTAAAGTTGTTAGAGAGAGCATCCTTTCTCACTACGTAAGTGGTTTTATTGTCGGCGCTAGCAATCCTAAAGCGATTCTCTTTTTTGCCGCACTTTTCCCACAGTTTATTGACCCATCACTTGCGTTATTACCGCAGTTTGCCGTCTTTGCCTCAACCTTTGCTGTGATGGAGCTGTCTTGGTTATTGGTCTACGCGTATTTAGGCGCAAAGTCGTCGAACTGGTTGTTTGCCAAAGGTCGTGCCAAGGTTTTTAATCGTGTGACAGGGGGCGTATTTATTGGAGCTGGAGCACTGCTTTCAACGACAAGTCGAGCTTAACGCTATGTTTTATCAAAGGGGTGAATAGTTACAGAAACTTCTTGGTGCTGTCATAAAAGGTTAACATTAATATGCTTGCTGCTTTTAACAAAAAGCCGATATATTGTAGTTACACCATCACGTTCTCAAGGAGAGGCATATGCAGCATCAAGAAATGATTCAACACAGCAACTTTGGCGTTATCAGCCGCACTTGGATTTTCTCTACCCTTTCTCTAGTGGGTATTCTTGCTCTAATGTAGTCAGCTTAATGGCTCTATATTTACAGTTTTTATTATGAACATACTTGTAAAAAAGTTTTCAAAGTTAGAACTCTGTCTTCAAT
Organism: Vibrio sp. Isolate22; assembly: GCF_022398115.1. Taxonomy (NCBI): domain Bacteria; kingdom Pseudomonadati; phylum Pseudomonadota; class Gammaproteobacteria; order Vibrionales; family Vibrionaceae; genus Vibrio; species Vibrio sp. Isolate22. The sequence continues at coordinate 1,466 of NZ_JAKEUW010000029.1, forward strand.
AAATGTGGCTTTTCTCAACAGCTTAGCCACTTAACTTCTTCTCAACAGCTTAGCCACTTAACTTCTTCTAAACTGCTTCTTTCCTTTAGCAAAGCCTTTTTCGTAATCGATTAGGCAAGCAACCTTCTCTGAAACTATCTATCCCTATAACCTGATCTGAAGTTGTTACTAAACTGTGATAATCTTAATTTATCTTTTATCTACAGTGTATCTCTCATGTCTGTCTGGGATTCTATTTCATTTAACAATCGATTTACTGCACTGCCTCGGCTGTTCTATACCCCAATCCAACCAACACCGCTAAGCAATGTCCAATGGCTCTCATGGAATCATAACCTTGCAACTGAACTTGGCTTTCCGTCATTTGAGAGTGCTTCAGAAGAATTGCTGGATACTTTATCTGGCAATGTGGAACTAGAGCAATTTTCTCCGTTAGCAATGAAATACGCAGGCCATCAGTTTGGTGCTTATAACCCTGATTTGGGCGATGGGAGAGGATTGTTGTTAGCTCAAGTTGTCGCTAAAAGTGGTGAAACGTTCGATTTACACCTAAAAGGTGCGGGGAAAACACTATATTCGCGAATGGGAGATGGACGTGCGGTTATTCGATCTACTGTGCGCGAGTATCTATGTAGTGAAGCAATGGCAGGGCTGAATATTCCAACGACTCGTGCGTTGGCAATGATGACCAGTGACACGCCGGTTTATCGAGAGAAACAAGAGTGGGGCGCATTGTTGGTGCGTGCTTCTGAATCACACATCCGTTTCGGTCACTTTGAGCACTTGTTTTACACAAATCAGTTGGTTGAACATAAATTGTTGGCCGATAAAGTCATCGAGTGGCACTTCCCAGAGTGCTTAGATGAAGAAAAACCATACGCAGCTATGTTTAATCAAATTGTTGACCGTACCGCAGAGATGATTGCGTTGTGGCAAGCAAATGGTTTTGCTCACGGGGTGATGAACACGGATAACATGTCGATCATTGGACAAACTTTCGATTACGGTCCATTTGCCTTCCTCGATGAATATGATCCACGCTTGATCTGCAATCACTCCGACTACCAAGGGCGCTATGCATTCAATCAACAACCAAGAATCGGGATGTGGAATTTATCGGCGTTGGCACACTCGTTATCACCGCTGGTGGAAAGGGCCGATTTAGAAGCTGCACTGGAACAGTACGAGCCGCAAATGAATGGTTACTTTAGTCAGTTGATGCGTAGAAAGCTCGGTTTACTCTCCAAGCAAGAAGGTGACAGCCGCTTGTTTGAGTCTATGTTCGAGTTAATGTCGCAAAACAAAGTGGATTACCCAAGGTTCTTTAGAACTCTGTCGAACCTAGACACTGTACCTGCTCAGGAAGTCATTGATTTAGTCATCGACCGTGATGCTGCGAAGTTATGGGTAGATAACTACTTGCAACGTTGTGAGCTTGAAGAGAGTTCTGCTATAGAGCGCTGCGAAAAGATGAGGCAGGTAAATCCTAAATACATTCTTAGAAACTATTTGGCTCAGCTGGCGATTGAAAAGGCTGAACGTGGTGATAGCAGCGATGTTGATGCTCTGATGGTGGTACTTGCGGACCCGTATGCAGAGCACCCTGATTACGAATACTTAGCAGCCTTACCACCGGAGTGGGGTAAAGGTATGGAGATCAGCTGCTCGTCTTAACTCGGCTTATCAGTACAAAACCAACAGATAGCGGTCGCTTAGTTGTGATCTCTATCTGTTTGTTCTTCTAATTTTACAAACATATCAATAATCAAATACTCGGCCTGCCTATACACTATGTGAATAAGTTGTAAATTCTATAGGTTTGGGCGATGCCAACAAATACTCGAATTCTCGTGGTGGATGATGATCAAGAAATCCGCGAGTTGCTGGAAGAGTACCTTTCAAAATCGGGCTTCGATGTCTCTTCGGTTGGAGATGGGGCTGAACTAGAAACTCATCTACAAAGCCAAGGTTATCCTGACCTGATACTTCTCGATGTAATGCTTCCCGGGGACGATGGTTTTACCTTGTGTCAGCGTATTCGTAAAAATTCCAATGTGCCTATCATAATGCTGACTGCGGTATCGGATGAAACCGATCAGATTATTGGCTTAGAAATTGGTGCTGATGACTACATTGCCAAGCCGTTTAGCCCACGCCAATTAATGGCGCGTATCAAAGCATTGCTACGCCGCGTTCAAGTGGTTGACGACAAGCCGAGTGACGCGTTGCCTAAACAGATCATCTTTGGTGATTGGACGCTCGATACTCTTGCGCACCGAATCTCACACAACGAAAGTGCGGAAGAGATGGACTTGTCGGGCAGTGATTTTTCATTGTTAATGCTGTTCCTAACGCGCCCAAACGAAGTGCTAGACCGAGACACCATCTCTTTTGCGACCAGAGGACGTGAAGCACTGCCTTTTGAGCGCGGCATTGATGTGCAGTTAAGTCGTTTGAGAAGCCGATTGGGTGACAGCGCTAAATACCCACACTACATCAAAACAATGCGTGGCAACGGCTATATATTGGCTGTGCCTGTGCATTATGAGCACTGAGTAAGAAGAACTGCGTATGAAGTGGTTGAGAAGTTTAAAGCCAAACTCTTTGGTTGCTCGAACCTTGCTTTTGACCTTGCTAGCCGTTGTCATCGCGCAAGGCATTGCAACGTCGATTTGGTATAGCGAATCCAAACAAAAAGAGCTAGAAGGTATTCGTTCGGCTTCGTCGAGCATGGCGAACATGTTTGCTTCAACAGTGACCTTCTTTCAGTCTTTGCCCGTCAAGTATCGCCACATCGTGTTAGACCAAATCCGCAATATGGGGGGGACGCGATTCTTCGTCTCTTTCAATAAAGAGGCTTTGATTGTTGAACCAATCCCCGATACTCGCTTAAAAACCGCATCGATAGAAGCGATAGAGAGTGTCTTGAGTAGCAAGCTTAATAAGGTGGAATCAGTTCGTGTCGATTTCTCTCGCCCAGAACATCTTCGCTTGCTTAAAAATGATATCTACTTGAGCGATCTCCCGCGATCGTGGGCCCATCATACCTTAACCTTAGAGCCGCTTAATCCGCCGATACTGGTTGTTCAGATTGAGTTAGCCAGTCATGAATGGGTTTACATTGCAGCGCTGTTGCCAGCACCCTACGTCAAACTGGATGACACGATTCTCGGTCGTGAGCAGGTGATCTTCTTACTCTCATCAACGTTGATTCTACTGGTGTTGACTTACCTAATGATTCGCCGCCAAGTGCGCCCGCTTAAAAAGCTCGCAAGGGCCGCTAACGAGATGAGTATGGATATTCAGCAGCCGCCACTTAACGAAGAGGGGGCGACTGAATTGGTCACGGCAACTCGGGCGTTTAATCGCATGCAGCAGCGTATTCGTCGCTATGTGGCCGATAGGGAGTATCTTTTCTCTGCTATTTCTCATGATTTAAAGACACCGATTACTCGGCTTAGGCTAAGAGCTGAGCTGTTGGAAAGCGAAGTTAAGAAAGAGAAGTTCAACAAGGATCTGGATGAGCTCGAGATGATGGTTAAAGGTGCCCTGCAAGCGGTAAGAGATACAGATCTTCACGAAAACAACGCCATTATTGACCTTAATGATATGGTTGCTTCGGTTATTGAATCGCATAACCAGCATCAAACTTTAGTGGAGTTTGAACCTATTGTGGTTGAGCCGCTAGTCGCTAAGCCATTAGCGATTAAACGTGTTTTGACTAACCTTATCGACAATGCGGTGAAATACGGAACATCCGCTAAGGTTGATATCAGTAGCGATTCTGTGTGGGTTATCGTAACGATTCAGGACTACGGAAAAGGAATCCCAGAAGACAAACTTGAGTTGGTGTTTGAACCCTACTTTAGGCTTGCTACCGACGATCAAGGGCACGGTTTAGGGCTCGGAATCTGTCGAAATATCCTGCACGGACACGGCGGAGATCTCATTATTCGCAACTCCCCTCAAGGTGGCTTAGAAGCCAAAGTCTATATCCCACGTGGTCTAGAAGTGTAATGTAACAATTGTGTTACATTGGGCTTACCTTTTGTTTCAATCTTATAAATCAGAATAAGTAGACTCTTTATTGAACCGGGCGTCGAGTCCGCTAAACATGGAAGATTATAATGAAAATCAATAAAACCCTACTTACTCTATCTCTTCTTGCTGCCTCAACATTTTCTCAAGCTGGTGAAGTGGAAGTGCTTCACTGGTGGACTGCTGGTGGTGAAGCCAAATCCGCTGCAGTACTTAAAGAGATGATTGAAGAACAAGGTCATACTTGGAAAGATTTCGCTGTTGCTGGTGGCGGCGGTGAAAGTGCAATGACCGTTTTAAAGACACGAGCAGTATCTGGTAATCCGCCATCTGCCGCGCAGATCAAAGGTCACGATATTCAGGAGTGGGGTGGTTTAGGTTTTCTAACGTCTCTCGATGCAACCGCGAAACAAGAAAAGTGGGATGACTTACTACCCGCTGTTGTTACCAAAGTGATGAAATGGGACGGCGAGTACGTAGCAGTTCCTGTGAACGTTCACCGTGTTAACTGGCTTTGGGCCAACCCAGAAGTGCTCGAAAAGTCAGGTGTGACGGTTCCAACTACCTTAGATGAGTTCTTTGTTGCTGCAGACAAGATCAAAGCTGCAGGTTTTATTCCTCTAGCGCACGGCGGTCAACCTTGGCAAGACGCAACAGTCTTCGAGGCTGTGGCACTTGATGTACTTGGTAGTGAAGACTACAACAAAGCGTTCGTTGATCTAGATATGGACGTGTTATCTGGCGATAAAATGGTGGAAGTGTTCACCAAGTTCAAAAAGATGCGTGATTACATCGACAGCAACTCTCCAGGTCGTGACTGGAACGTAGCAACCTCAATGGTTATCAATGGTGAAGCGGCAATGCAAATCATGGGTGACTGGGCGAAGGGTGAGTTTACAGCGGCAGGTAAAGTGCCAGGTAAAGACTACATCTGTGCACCAGCTCCGGGCACTGACGGCCAATTTACCTTCAATATCGATAGCTTTGCCTTCTTCGAGCTAGGCGATAAAGAGAATCAAAAAGCGCAACAAGATCTTGCGAAAACCATTCTTACTAAAGACTTCCAAGAGGTCTTCAACCTAAACAAAGGCTCGATTCCAGTGCGCCTCGATATGGACATGTCTAAGTTCGACCAATGTGCGTTGGATTCAATGGCAACCTTCAAAGCAAGTGCGGAATCTGGCGACCTTGTACCAAGTATGGCTCACGGTCTAGCAACGACAAGCTATGCTCAAGGCGCTATCTATGACGTTGTGACCAACTTCTTCAATGAGAAAGATGCTGATCCTAAAGAGGCAGCAACTAAGTTAGCGAAGGCAGTAAAAGCGGCTATCTAACCTAGTCTGATAAGCAACATGAACAGAACGCGAGTTGCTGACTATGTTGCTTATCCCTAACCCCCAGGGTGGGTAGGTTCGTAGGGAGCCTATCCGCTCTTCACCTCAATTCTGATATGCGTGATGCTGATGTGGTGCCGAGAGGTAAGCCATTGGCTCAATTGTGCAACAAGGAAAAGTTATGGAGCATGTTTTGACTGAGTCGACTCCAAAACCGACAAGGAGCCAGCCTGCACCAAAGCCCAGTTTTGCTGACAGGTTACAACATTGGTTACCAAAGATTGTACTGGCACCGACCGCGTTGGTGACCGTGGTATGTATCTACGGCTATATATTCTGGACGGCAGCGCTGTCGTTTACTAATTCTCGATTTCTACCTAGCTTCAATTTTGTTGGCTTTGCTCAATATGAAAAGCTGATGGAAAACGATCGCTGGATCACCTCAATCACCAACCTCGGTGTGTTTGGGATCCTATTCATGGTGATTGCTATCGTACTGGGTGTCGGTTTGGCGATTCTGCTTGACCAGAACATCCGTCAAGAAGGTGCGATTCGTACCATTTACCTTTACCCAATGGCACTGTCATTCATCGTGACGGGTACAGCGTGGAAGTGGATTCTGAATCCGGGTCTAGGTATTGAAAAGTTGATGCAAGATTGGGGCTTTACCGACTTTAAATTTGACTGGTTGGTTGACTCTGAAATGGCGGTCTACACCTTAGTGATTGCCGCGCTTTGGCAGTCGTCAGGTTTCGTGATGGCGATGTTCTTAGCTGGCCTGCGTGGTATCGATTCTTCGATCATTAAAGCGGCGCAAATTGACGGTGCAAACTTACCCACTATTTATCTCAAAATCATTTTGCCTTGCTTGCGACCTGTGGTTTTCAGCGCGGTGATCATTACTTCACACATTGCGATTAAGAGCTTCGACCTTGTGACAGCAATGACGGCAGGTGGCCCGGGTTATTCATCGGATCTTCCTGCTCTATTCATGTACGCACACTCATTTACACGTGGACAAATAGGCCTAGGTGCTGCCAGTGCCATGATGATGCTAGCAGGTATTCTAGCGATTCTCGTGCCGTATCTTTACTCTGAGCTTAGGGAGAAAAAGTCATGATGAATAACATCAACTTTGCTCGAATGTTTATCTATTCGGCTCTACTTTTCTTCTGCTTGGTTTACCTAATGCCGTTGTTCGTCATGGTACTGACATCATTCAAAACCTTGCCAGACATCAAGGCGGGTAACTTGATGAGTTTACCTAAAGAGTGGGTGTTCGATGCTTGGTATAAAGCGTGGGACAGCGCTTGTACTGGCGTGAAGTGTGAAGGGGTGAAAGGCTATTTCTGGAACTCGTTCCAAATGGTGATTCCAGCAGTGGCTATCTCAACACTACTGGGCGCATTCAATGGCTATGTGGTCACTAAGTGGCAGTTCCGTGGCTCAAACCTGTTCTTTAGCTTGCTGCTGTTCGGTTGTTTCATTCCATTCCAAGTGGTGTTGTTACCTATGGCGACCGTACTGGGCAAGATGGGTTTAGCAAACACCACAGTTGGCCTGGTACTTGTGCACGTTATCTACGGCATGGCATTTACGACGCTGTTCTTCCGTAACTTCTACATCTCGATTCCAGATGAGTTGATCAAAGCGGCAAAACTGGATGGTGCCGGCTTCTTTACCATCTTCTTCAAGATCTTATTACCGATCTCAACACCTATCATCATGGTGACGGTGATCTGGCAGTTTACCGCTATCTGGAACGATTTCTTATTCGGGGTGGTGTATTCAGGCTCGGAGACTCAGCCGATCACCGTGGCATTAAACAACTTGGTCAACACCAGTACGGGCGTTAAAGAGTACAACGTCGATATGGCTGCTGCGATCATCGCCGCACTGCCAACATTGTTGGTGTATGTCTTCGCAGGAAAATATTTTGTTCGTGGCCTAACGGCAGGATCAGTAAAAGGATAATTACCCATGGCAACATTAGATTTAAAACAGATCCGTAAAACTTATCGCAACGCGGACAACGAAACGTTAAAGGGCATCGACATTAGTATCGATTCGGGGGAGTTCTTGATACTTGTCGGCCCTTCGGGGTGTGGAAAATCCACCTTAATGAATACCATTGCTGGGCTAGAAAACATTAGCTCGGGTGAGATAGTGATTGATGGTGTTGATGTCGCTCAGGTTGAACCTAAAGACCGCGACATTGCGATGGTGTTCCAATCCTATGCGTTATATCCAAACATGACGGTACGCGGCAATATCGCCTTCGGCTTGAAGATCCGCAAGATGCCTCAAGACGAGATCGATGCTGAGGTGAATCGCGTCGCTGAAATGCTGCAGATCGAGCAACTACTGGACCGCAAACCATCACAGTTATCCGGTGGTCAGCGTCAACGTGTGGCGATGGGGCGTGCACTGGCGCGTCGTCCTAAGCTGTACTTGTTCGATGAGCCGCTTTCTAACTTAGATGCCAAGCTGCGTGTGGAAATGCGCCATCAGATTAAGCGCCTCCATCAAAAGCTTAATACCACGATTGTGTATGTAACCCATGACCAAATTGAGGCAATGACGCTGGCTGACCGTATTGCAGTAATGAAAGATGGCGAATTGCAGCAGTTAGGCACACCACAAGAGATCTACACTAAGCCAAGCAACATGTTTGTCGCAGGCTTTATGGGTTCACCATCGATGAACTTCATCAAGACAATGGTAGACCTCGACGAGGAGCAAAATCCGATCATTAAGGTTATTGGTACGGCGGATCAAGAGCACCATATTCGACTGCCGCAAAGCATGCGTGAACAAGACGGCAAAGAAGTGGTGATTGGCCTGCGCCCTGAACACATTACTGAGCAACAAGGTGATGATCTGTCGGCAACCACTAAACTGGACTTGCAGTTGGAAGTGCTAGAACCGACAGGGCCAGATACGATTGCGATGGTAAAGGTTAACGACCAAGAAGTTGCGTGTCGCTTATCACCGGAATTTGAAGTGTCGGTAGGGCAGATGGCACCGCTGCATTTTGACCTGTCGAAAGCGGTATTCTTTGATGCGCAAACGGAAAGAAGAATTGATTTCTAGAATCTTGTAAATCATAACCTTTTATTAAACACCCCATCATTTGATGGGGTGTTTTTATATCAATATACAAAACTCATTACTGACAAATCTATTACTAGGGTCTATGCTTTACGGGAAATTATTATAGAAAACCAAGGATGTCGGAAATGAGAGTTCAAATACTAGCAGGGGCTATGTCAGCTGCTCTTCTGTCCTTTCCTGTAGGGGCTGTGGTAAATCATGATCTGCGCGATAGTTATATTGTCGTTCTTAAAGAAAGCACGTCGGTATCTCGAGCTAATGATATCGCTCGTGAAGTGGCGAGCGGAAAAGGTGTGGTTGGTCATCAATACAGTCATGCATTGAAAGGTTTTTCAGTCAAAATCCCTCAGCAAGCACTCAAGGGACTGACAAATAGGTTTCCCGAAATTGAATATATTGAACAAGATATTGAGATGCATGCATTTCCGAGAGGCGGTAACCCGAATAAGGGCGGGGGAGATTCTGCAGAGAGAGCGATACAACAAACGCCTTGGGGAGTGACACGAGTAAAGGGTGGCACTGTTGATATGAGTGACGCCACTGTTGTCGCATGGGTTATCGACTCCGGTATTGATAGCGGCCATCCAGATTTGAATGTTAACGAGTCACGGGGTGCAAACTTTACTCGCGGCAAGAAAAATAATACCAATGATGGTAACGGCCATGGCACACATGTCGCTGGAACAATAGGGGCGTATGATGATGGCTTTGATGTTATTGGTGTTGCTCCAGGGGTTGAGGTTATCCCAGTGAAGGTCTTAGATAACAGTGGCAGTGGTACAATGTCGGGTGTGATAGCCGGTGTTGACCATGTTGCTCGTTATGGTAATTCCGGCGACTGTGCCAACATGAGCTTAGGTGGTGCTGGTTATTCTGAGGCTCTAGAGAGTGCAATCCTAACTGCCGCATCAAAAGGGGTCTTTTTCTCGCTGGCGGCTGGCAACTCTGGTCAAGACGCGAGTGGTTTTACGCCTGCGAGCACTAACGGTACAAACATATTTACTATCTCAGCATTTGGCGAAACTAACGATAGCTTCGCTTACTTTTCCAATTATGGTTTTGATGTCGATTACGCGCAACCGGGAGTCGATGTGCTATCAACCAAAGCGGGAGGAGGAACGGTTTCTTACAATGGTACCTCGATGGCAGCGCCTCACTTATGCGGTGTCATATTAGCGAGTGGGTTAGGTGATGGTGAATTACCATCGACAGATGGAACGGTAAATAATGATCCTGATGGGGTGCCAGACCCAATTGCAGTGATGAACTGATAGTAAAATATCACAGGTATTTCCAGCTATATAATGTGAATCAGTGTTGATAAAAGCGATCGTTATGGTCGCTTTTCTCTTTTTAGATTTAATCTCTTGTGTGCTGAGCATGATTCACTCATTACGACAGAGTTACTTTAGTAGCCTGTAAGTCCATTCTGGTTTTCGAACTCATCATTTAAACAGTGGTCAACTCCCACCCATTTACAAATATTCGATGTGTCATTTTCCACCCATTACTTATGCGTTTGTTTTTCTTTAGGTTCATCTAATTATCCGCGAAGCCTTGTGGTTAAAGGTTTGTTAAATAATTGTATCTAGTTGGCTCGTTAATTGCCTTAGTGATGACATGCAGTTCCCATTGATGGGCTGCTTTGTTTACTAAGGAGAATAATAATGTTTAAGCCTCTTACCCTGCTATCTGTATCTGCGCTTGCGCTCACAAGTTTTAATGCTGCTGCGAACTGTGATCCTGGTGAAATTGTTATCAAATTCAGCCACGTAACAAATACTGATAAGCACCCGAAAGGCATTGCTGCTTCTTTACTAGAAGAGCGAGTAAACACGGAAATGAACGGTAAAGCTTGTATGCAAGTTTTCCCTAACTCAACGCTATACGATGACAACAAGGTACTGGAAGCCCTGTTAAACGGTGATGTTCAAATGGCGGCACCTTCGCTGTCTAAATTTGAGAAGTTCACTAAGAAATACCGCATTTTTGACCTTCCGTTCCTGTTTGAAGATGTTGACGCTGTTGACCGTTTCCAAAACTCAGAATCTGGTGAAAAGCTGAAGAATGCAATGAAGCGTCGTGGTCTACAAGGTCTCGCGTTCTGGCATAACGGCATGAAGCAGATGTCTGCGAACAAGCCGCTTATCAGCCCTGTTGATGCAGAAGGTTTGAAGTTCCGTGTACAAGCGTCTGACGTACTGGTTGCACAGTTTGAGCAGTTAGGTGCTAACCCACAGAAGATGTCGTTCAAAGAAGTATACGGCGGCCTGCAAACTAAAGTTATCGACGGTCAAGAGAACACTTGGTCTAACATCTACGGTAAGAAATTCTTCGAAGTACAAGACGGCGTAACAGAAACCAACCACGGTATTCTTGATTACCTAGTTGTAACGTCAAACGACTTCTGGAAAGGCCTACCTAAAGACGTACGTGAACAGCTAAACACGATTGTTAAAGAAGTTTCTGAGACACGTAACGCTGAGTCTTCAAAAGTTAACCTAGCGAACAAGAACAACATCATCGAAGCAGGTGGTGAGGTTCGTACACTGACACCAGAACAGCGTCAAGCTTGGGTAACAGCGCTTCAACCAGTATGGAAGAAGTTTGAGAAAGACATCGGCTCTGATCTAATCGAAGCTGCACTGGCTTCTAACCAGTAATACCGCTATTGGGTGGCGGCTCCCTACCGCCGCCCTCTATTAAAACAATTATAAGCGGAGCATTTTATGGAACAGTCTCAAATGGAACAGTCTTTATTTTCCAAAGTCGGAAGAGTCACCGATTTAATCGAAGAGTCTTTAATAGCCTTCTTTCTGGGTGCAATGACCCTATTAACTTTTGCGAACGTGGTCTTTCGATACGCGTTCAATGACAACATTTTATGGGCATTGGAACTCACCGTATTCATGTTTGCGTGGATGGTGTTGGTTGGCGCTTCTTACGGCGTTAAAAAACACTTCCACATCGGGGTTGATGTGGTTATCAACCTAGCACCAGAGAAACTTAGAAAAGTGTATGCCTTGATTGCTGTCACTTGTTGCCTTGCGTTCTCTATCCTTCTTTTGATTGGTTCTTGGAACTACTGGTACCCATTCGCGACCGATCGCGCATGGTACGAAACCGACGATATTCCAATGCCAGAGATGCTGCAGTTCTTAGCTGATTGGCTCAACGAAGGCGAGCGCTACGAAAAACTGCCTCGATTCATTCCTTACATGGCACTACCGATTGGTATGGCACTTCTTACATTCCGTTTTGCGCAGATCGCTTATCAAGTCGCGACAGGCAAGATTGATCGCATGATCGCAGGTCACGAAGCGGAAGAAGATCTTGATGCGCTTAAAGCACAAGTAGAAGCGGGAAGTGACGAAGACGCAACAGCGATCTTGGATTCGCAAAACTCCGTGAAAACGGAAGACTCAAAGCCATCTAATCAACAATCGAAAAGCAAGGACGACTAATCATGGCGATGTTATTTCTATTCTTGATGGTAATCGCTTTCATGCTGGTGGGCGTGCCGATTGCTATCTCGCTGGGTTTATCCAGTATTCTGTTTTTGTTGATGCACTCAGACGCGTCACTTGCTTCAGTGGCGCAAACCCTGTTTAACGCGTTTGCGGGTCACTACACTTTGTTAGCAATCCCGTTCTTCATTTTAGCGTCTAGTTTTATGTCTACGGGCGGTGTAGCAAAGCGAATTATCCGTTTTGCAATCGCAATGGTAGGTTGGTTCCGCGGCGGTCTGGCAATGGCGTCTGTTGTGGCATGTATGATGTTTGCGGCACTGTCTGGCTCTTCACCTGCGACGGTGGTGGCAATCGGTAGTATTGTTATCGCGGGTATGATCAAGAACGGCTACTCAAAAGAGTTCGCAGCTGGGGTTATCTGTAACGCAGGTACTCTGGGTATCTTGATTCCGCCTTCAATCGTGATGGTAGTATACGCAGCGGCGACCGATGTATCTGTTGGTCGTATGTTCTTAGGTGGCGTGATTCCAGGCCTGTTGGCTGGCGTGATGCTGATGATTGCTATCTACATTGCGGCGCGCATTAAGAAGATTCCTGCACAGCCATTTGTGGGTTGGGGCGAGATGTTCTCAGCCGCGAAAGACGCGAGCTGGGGCTTGTTACTGATTGTCATCATTCTGGGCGGTATCTACGGCGGTATCTTTACTCCGACCGAAGCGGCGGCAGTCGCAGCGGTGTATGCCTTCTTTATCGCTAACTTTATCTACAAAGATATGGGGCCTTTTGCGGATAAGAACAACACCAAGCCAGCACTGGTTAAAGTGTTCCAAACCTTCTTCCACAAAGATACCAAAGATACGCTGTATGACGCAGGTAAGCTGACGATCATGCTGCTGTTTATCATTGCGAACGCTCTGATTCTGAAGCACGTTCTAACAGAAGAACGTATTCCACAAATGATTACAGAATCTATGCTATCGGCTGGTCTTGGTCCAATTACCTTCTTGATTGTCGTGAACGTACTGCTGTTGATTGGTGGTCAATTCATGGAGCCATCTGGTCTATTGATCATTGTTGCACCATTGGTTTTCCCTATCGCGATTGCACTCGGTATTGACCCTATCCACCTTGGCATCATGATGGTAGTGAACATGGAGATAGGCATGATAACGCCGCCTGTTGGGCTTAACCTATTTGTGACCGCGGGTGTCGCCAAGATGTCGATGATGAATGTGGTGAAGGCGGCCCTGCCGTGGGTTGGCGTGATGTTCCTGTTCTTGATAATCGTAACTTACGTGCCTTGGGTATCAACATGGCTACCAACCACCTTGATGGGACCGGAAATAATAACTAAGTAGTTGTTTGAGTGTTTCATTGACATGGAATTCAATCTATAAAAAATGAGGAGGTCTTTAGACCTCCTCATCTATATGTCTTCCTCGCTTAACATGAGGATTGATCTGTTCGTATAGCGCTCTTTTCGCTTCCAATTCTGGGGTGTTTAAGTCGAGATGTTCATCGGTATAGTACATGCCATCTATCTCGAAAGTGTCGCTAATCGAAGGAACTCTAGTTTTCTCACCCATAGCCATATCCTTATTACATTTATTGTATAACATCCTGTTATTAAATAAGTATAGGTGATCTTGCTCGCAAATCTAATTTAGTTTGATTCTACCTTAAATGACTCTTTAGATAGTTGATGTTTTTGCATCTTATCGTAGAGGGTTTTTCTTGGAAGCTGCAGCCTTTTCATTGTCGCTTTGATACTGCCGTTACATTCGATAAGTACTTGCTTTAATGTGTTTTTTTCAAAGTCGGAGACCAACTCGGCCAAAGACATTTCTTGGGCGTTTGAATTGGTGCTATCTGATAGGTGAGAAAGCTTACCCAATAGTACAAAACGTTCTGCAGTGTTACGTAATTCACGCACATTTCCCGGCCAATCATGCGCTAAAAGGGCGTGTAGTTCGGCTTGTGGAAGAGCTGGGGCGGTTTTGCCATAGCGAGCAGCTGCGACCAACAAGAAATGGTGGAATAGGGCTGGGATGTCTTCTTGTCTACTTCTTAATGGTGGTAAATCTAAGGTCACAACGTTAAGTCGATAATAGAGATCCTGGCGGAAAGTACCTTCTTCAGCAGCCTTTTTTAGGTCGACTTTAGTGGCCGCAATCACGCGGATATCCAGAGGTACCAATCCGTTTGAACCCACCCTTTCGATAACGCGTTCTTGCAATACTCGTAGCAGGCGTATCTGTGCTTGCATCGGCATGGACTCTATTTCATCCAAGAACAGGGTTCCTCCTTGAGCAAACTCGAATTTACCCACGCGTTTACTCTCTGCGCCTGTGAATGCGCCTTTTTCATGACCGTAGAGCTCACTCTCAATTAGGTTTTCAGGAACGGCGCCACAGTTTACTGCCACAAAGTTTTGTTCTCTGCGGCTGCTTTGCTCATGCAGGGAGCGCGCGACCAGCTCTTTACCTGTGCCTGTCTCTCCAAATAACAAGATATCAGCGTTGGTGTCGGCGACATGGGTAATCACAGTGCGAAGCTCAGTCATGGATTGAGTATCACCAATGATTCTTGGCCCAAGGGTTTTACTGGCTTTGAGTGAGCGTTTGAGTTCAAGGTTTTCCAAGGTCAGCTGGCGCTTTTCAATGGCGCGTTTGGTTGTCTCTATTAAGCGTTCATTGGCAAAAGGCTTTTCGATAAAATCGTAGGCGCCGTCTTGAATCGCTTGCACTGCCATCGAGATGTCGCCGTGTCCTGTGATCATGATGACGGGAATCTCTTTGTCTTTATGCATGACAGTGTTGAGCAAGTCATGGCCAGATATACCGGGTAGACAGATATCGGTAATGATCACATGAGGCAATCCGTTCTCTTGAATCGCGAGCAAAGCTGACTCCGCATCGGGAAAGAATTCGGCGTCAATATCCGCGAGCTCAAAGCTCTGTTCAATCGCTATTCTTAGGTCGGATTCATCATCAATGAAATAGACGTGACACATAGTTATTCCTTTACTCTTTTCTACTAATTATTGCTGAGTTTTTAGTTCGCCCTTATTGGAGTGGTCGAATCTCAGTCTGTTGTTTTTGCTTCGTGTATTGGTACTTATTCTTTTGTCTTTGCAGTTCTTGCTGTTGCTATTACTGTTGCTCGATAACGGGTAACTCGATACTAAATCGAGCACCGCCTTGTGGACTGGTTCCTGTCGTGAGCTTGCCGTTAATCCCACTGATGATTTGCTGAGATATCGATAAACCTAATCCAAGTCCGTTCTTCTTTGTAGTGTGGAAAGGCTCGAAAAAGTTACCGCTTGATGAAGACGTAAAGCCAGGCCCGTTGTCATCAATGTGAATCAGTAGCGTGCTAACTTTAACCTCATCCGTTTCTTTGATTTCTAACAATATGGCTAATTGCTTATCGTCTTGGCTTTCCATTGCCTGAACTGCATTGGTGAGCAAGTTGATAATCACCTGTTCCAGTTGAATAGCGTTAGCGAGTACACAGGCATCGAAGGTTTCGGGTAGCTCATTAAGGTTAACTCGCTCGCTTTTGAACTGTGGCTTCATCAGTTCTTTAGATGAGTGAAGAATGGGCAGTATTTGTAAGGTGTGCAGCTCTTCCGCAGTCGATTTCTTAGCAAAGGAGCGAAGCTGGTGGCTGATTTTCGCCATACGATCGGTGAGTGCTGAAATACGCGATAAGTTGTCATCGACTCGATCTATTTTCTCTTTGGCCAGAAACAGTCGCCCATTGTCGGCGTAGCTGCGAATGGCCGCGAGAGGGTTATTCAACTCATGACTAATACTGGCCGACATCTGACCTAATACTGCTAGCTTGGCTGCTTGAATGAGCTCGTCTTGGGTGTGTCTCAATACTCGCTCGGTTTCGATACGTTGCTTGATCTCTCCATGCAACTCAGAGGTTCTTTCTAGCACTTGAAACTCAAGCTTTTGGTTAGCTTCAGACTGTAGTCGCTCTATCTGAGCGCGTCGGTGTTGGCGATGAAGGTTAAGTTGAATGACCAGATAAATGATCGCGAATACTAAGCTCAATACCACTATGTAGGCGACCAAGTCCCACCAAACCAAGTGTGTAGGAGAGAAGACCCTGACCGTTAATCCAGGGTCAGGTAAAAAGCGTGAAGAGGTGAAAAACTTTTCTCTAACTAAAGGATGAGATGAACGAATGCTGCTGGTTACGTCCTCTAGATCTCCAGAAAATTGGAGGCTTTCAATTTGGGTATCGAGGTATTGCTGATTCTCCCGAATGCGAGCTTGTTGTGCATCATCGAGAGGCTGAAGACTTTTGAATAACCAATCAGGATTGCTCGACATAAAGATAATCTGGTCTTTATCATCCGCGACAAAAAAGCTCTGTTTGCCTTGCCAGCTTGCTTCTATCGAAGATAAATCCATTTTTACCACAATTACGCCAATGATTTCAGCAGCATAAGAAACAGGATAAGAGTAATAGTAGCCTCTCTTTCCTGAAGTCGAACCTAAAGCAAAGTACTGCTTTTCATGTCCTTGAATGGCTTGTTGGTAATAAGGGCGAAAGGCAAAGTTACGCCCAACAAAAGAATGTTTTAGGTTCCAGTTACTGGCTGCGATAGTGGTACCGATGCTATCCAACAAATAGGTGTCAGACGCCTGAATCACAGTGTTGACGTGCTCTAGATAGCGGTTGGTGAGTTCTATTTGAGCAGTGTTGCTTGGTGAGTGCAGGGCATCAACCAGCTCTTTATCCTTTGAAAGCAGCTCAGGAATATGGGCAAACTTATCCAATTGGCTGGCAATGTGGACGGAAAAGCGGTCTAAGTTAGATTGGTGATCATTTAACAAACTTTGATGGCTCGTATTCCATACCCAGTGACCACCAAGGATCATCAAAACGCTGTAGGCGATCAATAACAGGATACGAATTCTCGAAGCTTGAAACATGCTGGTTCTCCGCTAAATCGGGGCGACAATATAAAGCCTGCTTTCTCTCATTCATCACAGCAATTAGCGGTAGTTTTTACTGAAAATAGAGAGCTAGTAGATGGAGTTAGGTTAAGGCTTTGTAACGGAGATTGTTGAAAAAGTTATCGACTCTGAGGGGTAAAACAAGAGCAAGATCTCTTTTTAAGGTTTTTAGCAAAAAAAGCCCTCGATTCCCTTGAAAAAGTCGCTATTGTCCCCATTTCTGTTGTGCTAAGTGATGTTCTGAACGTTTTTGTATCATTTAGTTGGACGAATTTAGAGCATTCATCATCAAGCAGAGGTGAACGGCTCGACAGAGATTAAACAGATCGCTAGAATGTCGCGTCTAAAATTTCTGTCCTGAGGCTAATCGGAGATACCTTTCTTGTTTCCGAAAACAAGCTTCGCTGCTTTTTAATAGCGAGTGAAAACTGAGCTTTTAACAAGTATGTGAAGATGAAGATATCGCTGATTAGTCTGGTGTTTGGTTGAATGATCAATTCAAACATCAATGCTCGATTTTAAATTAGGTGTTCGGATAGAGCACTACACAAGGATGCAGCCAACAACGTCGGCTTTTGAATTAAAGCTAAGTTACGGCTCATATGCTCAGATTACTGAGCCAGTTTTGAGGTTTATATAATGCAAGTTACTGTTGAAACGCTAGAAGGCCTAGAGCGCCGTCTTAATATTACTGTTCCTGCTGCTAACATCGAAGATGCAGTTACAGCTGAACTACGCAACATCGCGAAAAACCGTCGTTTCGATGGTTTCCGTAAAGGCAAAGTGCCAATGAAGATGGTTGCTAAAATGTACGGCAAAGCAGTACGTCAAGACGTGATGGGCGAAGTAATGCAACGTCACTTCATCGAAGCGATCGTTAAAGAGAAAATCAACCCAGCTGGCGCACCAACTTTCGCACCAGTTGAAAACAACGAAGGCGCTGACCTAGTATTCAACGCAACTTTTGAAGTTTACCCAGAAGTTGAGCTGAAAGGTCTAGAAAACATCACTGTTGAGAAGCCAGCAGTAGAAGTTAAAGACGCAGACGTTGAAGAGATGATCGAAACTCTACGTAAGCAACAAGCAACTTGGACTGAAGTTGACACTGCAGCTGACGCTGGTTCTCGTGCAACTATCGACTTCGTTGGCTCTATCGACGGTGAAGAGTTCGAAGGCGGTAAAGCTGAGAACTTCCCACTAGAGATGGGCGCTGGTCGCATGATCCCTGGTTTTGAAGACGGTATCGTTGGTAAAACAGCAGGTATGGAATTCGAAATCGACGTAAACTTCCCAGAAGATTACCACGCTGAAAACCTAAAAGGTAAAGCAGCTAAGTTTGCAATCAAAGTAAACAAAGTTGAAGCTCGTGAACTTCCAGAACTAAACGAAGAATTCGTTGCTAAGTTCGGCGCAACTGACGGCGTTGAAGGTCTTAAAGCTGAAGTTCGTAAGAACATGGAGCGTGAGCTTAAGCAAGCTGTTAAGAACCGCATCAAAGAGCAAGCTATCGACGGTCTAGTTAACGAAAACAACATCGACGTACCTTCTGCTCTAATCGATCAAGAGATCGGTGTTCTACGTCAACAAGCTGCTCAACGTTTCGGTGGCAACACTGAAGCTGCTGACCAACTTCCACGTGAGCTGTTCGAAGAGCAAGCTAAACGTCGCGTAGTTGTAGGTCTTCTACTTGGTGAAGTAATCAAGACTGAAGAGCTAAAGGCTGACGACGAGAAAGTTAAAGCTATCATTGAAGAGATGGCTACAGCATACGAAGATCCATCTGAAGTTATTGCTTACTACGAGCAAAACGAGCAAATGATGAACAACATGCGCAACGTTGCTCTAGAAGAGCAAGCTATTGATGCAATCATCGCTAAAGCTCAAGTTTCTGATAAAGAAGTTAGCTTCAACGAGCTAATGAATCAGCAACCTGCTTAATATAGTAATATCTGACGTAGAAGGTTGACGTACGGTCAACAATTCTGCTAACAATGGTCCGTATGATTTTATCATTCGGGCCATTTATTTTAGGGACATAAGAATATGAGCTACCAAGAAAAAAATACAATGCCATCGATTATGGACGCACTAGTTCCTATGGTGGTTGAACAGACTTCCCGTGGTGAACGTTCTTACGATATTTATTCTCGTCTATTAAAAGAACGAATCATTTTCTTAACAGGTCAAGTGGAAGACCACATGGCAAATCTTGTCGTGGCTCAACTGCTTTTCTTGGAATCTGAAAACCCAGACAAAGATATCTACCTTTACATCAACTCGCCGGGCGGCAGCGTAACAGCAGGTATGTCAATCTACGACACAATGCAGTTCATCAAGCCAAACGTGAGCACAGTATGTATGGGTCAAGCTTGTTCTATGGGTGCATTCTTACTAGCGGGTGGTACTCCAGGTAAGCGTCACGTGCTTCCAAACTCACGCGTAATGATTCACCAGCCACTTGGCGGCTTCCAAGGCCAAGCGTCTGATATTCAGATTCACGCGCAAGAGATCCTAACGATCAAACAAAAGCTAAACAAACTATTGGCAGAGCACACTGGTCAGCCTCTAGAAGTTGTTGAGCGTGATACAGATCGTGACAATTTCATGTCTGCTGATCAAGCAGTAGAATACGGTTTAGTGGATTCAGTTCTTAATCACCGCGGTCAATAATTGCAGGGCAATTGTTTGACGCAAAGTGATGCAAATTGATATACACTCAAACCATAGAGAGTAAAGGCTAAGAGGTTAGCGAATGACAGATAAAAGCAAAGAGGGTGGTAGCGGTAAACTGCTTTACTGCTCTTTCTGTGGCAAAAGCCAGCACGAAGTTCGCAAGTTAATCGCAGGTCCTTCTGTTTACATTTGTGATGAATGTGTCGATCTTTGTAACGACATTATTCGTGAAGAAATCAAAGATGTTCTTCCTAAGAAAGAATCTGAATCGCTGCCAACGCCGCGTGAGATTCGTGAGCACCTTGATGACTATGTAATCGGTCAAGAATACGCGAAAAAAGTGCTAGCAGTTGCAGTATATAACCACTACAAGCGTTTACGTAATGGTGATACGACAGCTGAAGGCGTAGAACTAGGTAAGAGTAACATTCTTCTTATCGGTCCTACCGGTAGTGGTAAAACGCTACTGGCTGAAACATTGGCTCGTTTCCTAGACGTTCCTTTCACAATGGCAGACGCAACCACACTAACCGAAGCGGGTTACGTGGGTGAAGATGTTGAAAACATCATCCAGAAGTTGCTTCAGAAATGTGATTACGACGTAGCGAAAGCGGAACGCGGCATTGTTTACATCGATGAAATCGATAAGATTTCTCGTAAAGCTGAAAACCCATCAATCACGCGTGACGTGTCTGGTGAAGGTGTACAGCAAGCTCTACTAAAACTTGTTGAAGGTACAGTTGCTTCGGTTCCACCACAAGGTGGTCGTAAGCATCCACAGCAAGAGTTCTTGCAAGTGGACACGTCTAAGATCCTATTTATCTGTGGTGGTGCATTTGCCGGCCTAGATAAAGTGATTGAACAGCGTGTAGAAACAGGTTCAGGTATCGGCTTTGGCGCTGAAGTGCGTTCAAAAGACGAAACCAAAACTATTGGTGAACTGTTCACTCAAGTAGAACCTGAAGATCTAGTGAAGTACGGTCTAATTCCAGAATTCATTGGTCGTCTACCTGTTACGACAACACTGACAGAGCTTGATGAAGAAGCGCTAATCCAAATCCTTTGTGAGCCAAAGAATGCACTTACTAAACAGTACGCAGCATTATTTGAGCTAGAGGATACAGAACTAGAATTCCGCGAAGACGCGTTACGTGCGATTGCTAAGAAAGCGATGAGCCGTAAAACGGGTGCTCGTGGTCTACGTTCTATCTTGGAGGGTGTTCTACTAGAAACGATGTACGAACTGCCATCTTCAACTGATGTAAGCAAAGTTGTGATTGATGAGTCGGTAATCAATGGTGAGTCAGAACCACTGTTGATTTACAGCAACTCAGACAATCAAGCAGCTGTTGCAGAGTAGGTCTTTTTTAGACAAGTTGCTCAAATTGAAAAAGGAGGTAAGCAATTACCTCCTTTTTTTTATTCTTCCATTGAATCCAGTCGTTTAAGCCCCATATACTGCTTTATAAGTTAAAGCGGAAGAGAGAAATATATGAACTTGGAACGTTCCGAGCGTATCGAAATCCCCGTGCTACCTCTACGTGATGTAGTGGTTTACCCACACATGGTTATTCCATTGTTTGTTGGTCGTGAAAAATCGATTACTTGCCTAGAGTCGGCAATGGAAGCTAACAAACAAGTACTACTTGTTGCGCAGAAAGAAGCGGACACTGATGAGCCTTCAATTGACGACCTATTTAAAGTAGGTACTGTCGCTACCATTCTTCAGTTACTTAAGCTCCCTGATGGTACGGTTAAAGTACTTGTTGAAGGTCAGCAACGTGCAAAAATTCACGAGTTCAAAGAGAGTGAATTTTTCCTAGCGGATGCCGAATACGTTGTTACCTCAGAACTTGACGAAAAAGAACAAGAAGTGGTTGTTCGCAGCGCGATCAATCAATTCGAAGGCTTTATTAAGCTAAACAAAAAGATTCCACCAGAGGTTCTAACCTCTCTGAATGGGATTGATGAAGCAGCTCGTCTTGCAGATACCATCGCAGCACACATGCCACTTAAACTGGTAGACAAACAGCACGTACTAGAGATTCTAGATGTGACTGAGCGTCTAGAGTTCCTGATGGGCCAAATGGAATCAGAGATTGATATCCTGCAGGTTGAAAAACGCATCCGTGGCCGTGTTAAAAAGCAGATGGAAAAATCTCAGCGTGAGTACTACCTGAATGAGCAAATGAAAGCGATTCAGAAAGAACTTGGCGAGATGGACGACGCTCCAGACGAATTCGAGACTCTGAAGAAGAAGATCGAAGAGTCAAAAATGCCTCAAGAAGCTCGTGAAAAAACCGAGCAAGAACTGCAAAAACTGAAAATGATGTCACCAATGTCTGCTGAAGCAACAGTAGTACGTAGCTACATCGATTGGATGGTTGGCGTTCCTTGGGCTAAGCGCTCAAAAGTTAAGAAGAATCTAGCGAAAGCGGAAGAGATCTTAAACGAAGATCACTACGGCTTAGAGCGTGTTAAAGAACGTATTCTTGAATACTTGGCAGTGCAGAACCGTATCAATAAGTTGAAAGGTCCAATCCTTTGTCTTGTTGGTCCTCCAGGTGTAGGTAAAACCTCGCTAGGTCGCTCTATCGCAGCTGCTACAGGTCGTAAGTACACGCGTATGGCACTAGGTGGCGTTCGTGACGAAGCAGAGATTCGTGGTCACCGTCGTACCTACATCGGCTCTCTCCCGGGTAAATTAATCCAGAAGATGTCTAAAGTTGGTGTTAAGAACCCACTGTTCCTATTAGATGAAATCGACAAGATGTCTTCTGATATGCGTGGCGACCCATCTTCAGCACTGCTAGAAGTACTCGATCCAGAGCAAAACAACGCGTTTAACGATCACTACCTAGAAGTAGACTACGATCTGTCAGACGTTATGTTCGTTGCGACTTCTAACTCGATGGATATTCCTGGCCCGCTACTGGACCGTATGGAAGTGATTCGTCTGTCTGGTTACACAGAAGATGAAAAGCTGAATATTGCTAAGAGCCACTTGTTGGACAAGCAAGTTAAGCGCAATGGTCTTAAGCCTCACGAAATTGAGATTGAAGACTCTGCAATCATCGGCATTATTCGTTACTACACGCGTGAAGCGGGTGTACGTAGCCTAGAGCGTGAAATCTCTAAGATCTGCCGTAAAGCAGTGAAGAACATCCTGCTAGACAGCGACCTTAAGTCTGTAACGGTTAACATGGATAACCTGAAAGAGTACTTAGGCGTTCAGCGTCACGACTTCGGTAAAGCGGATGAGAGCAACCGTATTGGTCAGGTAACAGGCCTAGCGTGGACTCAAGTTGGTGGCGATCTGCTAACTATCGAAACCGAAGCAATGCCGGGTAAAGGTAAGCTAACGCAAACCGGTTCTCTTGGCGATGTGATGAAAGAGTCTATTCAAGCTGCGATGACCGTGGTTCGTTCTCGTGCTGAAAAACTGGGTATCAACTCAGATTTCTACGAGAAACGCGATATTCACGTTCACGTACCAGAAGGTGCAACACCGAAAGATGGCCCAAGTGCGGGTATCGCGATGTGTACTGCACTTGTCTCTAGCTTAACGGGTAACCCTGTGAAAGCTGAGGTAGGTATGACAGGTGAAATTACCCTGCGTGGTGAAGTTCTACCTATCGGTGGCCTGAAAGAAAAACTGCTTGCTGCGCACCGTGGTGGCATCAAAACAGTACTGATTCCGAAAGACAACGAGCGTGATTTGGAAGAGATTCCAGACAACGTAATCGCTGACTTGAAGGTGATCCCGGTTCAGTGGATTGATGAAGTACTGAAAGTAGCGCTAGAACGAGATCCGTCAGGGGTCGAGTTTGACGTGAAAAAATAGTGATGCATAGCAAAAATAAGTAAAGAATTACGCTGACAGGCCCGAAAAGGCTTGTCAGCGTTTTTTTTGGACGCTAAGTTATTGATCAAAGCGGCAGCCCTTTTGCAATAAGGCTTGCGGCTAAATTAAAACCAAAATGGAACGTACAGTCATCGAGAAGTAGTCACAGATGACACATAGGGGAAAAACAGTGAATAAAACACAACTAGTAGAATCAATCGCAGAAAACGCAGACATCTCTAAAGCTTCAGCTGGCCGCGCTCTAGACGCATTCATCGAAGCAGTTGGTACAACGCTACAATCAGGCGATCAAGTTGCACTTGTTGGCTTTGGTACTTTCAGTGTTCGTACTCGTGCAGCTCGTACAGGTCGTAACCCAAAAACTGGTGAAGAGATCCAAATCGCAGAAGCTAAAGTACCTGGCTTCAAAGCGGGTAAAGCACTTAAAGACGCATGTAACTAATTTCTACTGCTGAAACCTCTGTTTGAAAGAGGGGAAGGCAGTAAAATGCGTTTACTGTTTGAAAAATGATGTTTCATTCTTAAACAGTATATGTGCGAAGCACATTGAACTAATTTAAATTATGCGCATCCTACTGATGCGCATTTCTTTTTCTGATAATATCGCGTGAATAGATTTTTATTTTGAAGCCAATGCTTCATATCCGGAGAGCACTTAAATTATGATGGATCGATTACGCGAAGGCGTGAATAGCATCGCGGTAAAAATTATCCTTGGGTTGATTATCCTGTCATTCGTATTCGCAGGTGTAGGCAGCTACATCACCGGTGGCGGTAACAACGCAGCAGCTAAAGTTGGCAATACAGAAATCGGTCGTGGTGAGTTCGAACAAGCTTACCAAAACGAACGTAATCGCATGCAATCTCAGCTTGGCGATTACTTTGCTCAAATGCTTGCAGACCCTGCATACGTAGAGTCTTTCCGTAAATCAGTACTTGATCGCATGATCAACGACGTTCTACTTGAGCAGCAAGCAGAGTCTCTAGGCCTACGAATCAGTGATTCTCAAATCCGTACAATGATTCTAGAAATGCCTCAGTTCCAAACTGCGGGTCAATTCGACCAAGAAGTTTACCAAGCAGCACTACGTCGTGCAGGTTTCAGCGCAGAAAGCTTCGCTGAATACATGCGTCGTGACCTAATGCGTAACCAGCTTGTGACTGCACTTCAAGGCAGTGAGTTTGTTCTTCAAGGCGAAATCGACACGCAAAGCAAGTTAATTGCACAAACTCGTGATATTCGTACAGTAACTCTTTCTGTTGCTGACCTTGCGAAAAACGTTGAACTAACT
Organism: Vibrio sp. Isolate22; assembly: GCF_022398115.1. Classification (NCBI taxonomy): domain Bacteria; kingdom Pseudomonadati; phylum Pseudomonadota; class Gammaproteobacteria; order Vibrionales; family Vibrionaceae; genus Vibrio; species Vibrio sp. Isolate22. The sequence goes on from NZ_JAKEUW010000029.1 coordinate 26,231, forward strand.
GACGAGCAAATCGAACAGTACTACACTGAAAACCCTCTAGCTTACACTCGTCCAGAGCAAGCTAAAGTGTCTTACATTGAACTTTCTGCTGAAGCACTTAAGTCTCAGCTTGAAGTAAGCGACGAAGAAGCACAAAAATACTACCAAGAGCACTTAGATAAGTACTCAACGGCAGAGCAACGTAAAGTGAGTCACATCCTTGTTGAAGGCGACGACGAAGCGAAAGCGCAAGCAATCCTAGACGAGCTAAATGCAGGTGCTGATTTTGCTACGCTAGCGGAAGATAAATCTGACGACTTCGGTAGTGCAGACGTTGGCGGTGACCTAGGTTGGATCGAACGTGATGTTATGGACCCAGCATTTGAAGAGGCAGCTTTCGCACTTCAGAACGTTGGTGATACTACTGGTTTGGTTAAGTCTGACTTCGGCTACCACATCATCAAGCTAGACGAACTAAAAACGCCCGAATCTCAACCATACGCAGAAGTAGCAGCGGAGATTAAGCAAGAACTTCTAGACCAACACGCAGTAGATCAGTTCTACGAAATGCAAACTGAGCTAGAAAAAGTAGCGTTTGAATTCCCTGACTCACTAGATGATTCTGCAGAAGCTATCAACGCTAAGATCACAACAACAGATTTCATCTCTCAAGTAGATGCACCTGAAGTGTTGAAGACGCCTGCAGTAATGCAAGCTATCTTGAGCCCTGAAGTGAAAGAAGATGGTCTAAACTCTGAAGTTATCGAAGTCGCTCCTGAGCACGTAATCGTTGTACGTGTTGAAGAGACTCGTGATGAGACAGTTCTTCCTCTTGAAGAAGTGAAAGATCAAGTTGTGGCTGCGCTATCTGCTGTTAAAGCGGAAGAGCAAGCTGTTGAGCTAGGTGTTTCTCTAGTTAACGACCTTAAAGCTGGTAACGAAGCAGTACTAGCGGAAAACAACCTTGAGTTCACTGAGCTTGAGACAATTGACCGTAACTCTCCACTAGCTGCGTCTGTGTTCGCTCTAGCGAAGCCAGAAGAAGGCAAAGTGGTATTCGGCCAGTCTAAAGACCAAAACGGCAACATCGTTGTTGTAGAGCTGTCTAAAGTAACGGCTGAAATTAACCCTGCATACAGCACTCAAATCGGTGCTCAGTTAGAGCGTGTTGGTAACCAGCAAGATCTGACTAATGTATTAAACGTACTACGTAAAAACGCAGACGTTGAATACTACGTTGTAGGCCAAGGTCAATAATCATCAATTATCTCGCTAGTTGAACTCCAAAACAGATTTGTGAGCCAACAAGCAAGCTGATGAAAATAAGATGTATAACAAAGCGGGTCACTTAGGTGGCCCGCTTTATTTTTATCTGGCGATCATGTTATCTCTTGCTGCAAACGCATAAGTTACCTTTTTTCACAAAGGAATGGATTATGCGCACTCTATATTCAACATTACTTCTTTCATTTTTGATTTTCTTAAGCCCTACAGTATTTGCAGACAGCCCAACCAAGGCTGAGCTTTATGATGGCATTGAGATTACGGTAAACATTAATACCGCGACCGCAGAGGAACTATCAGCGTTACTGGTAGGCGTGGGCGATAAGAAAGCTAAAGATATTGTCGACTACAGAACTGAGCACGGCGCGTTTGCTAGTGCTGACGACTTGGTGAGTGTAAAAGGGATTGGTGAGGCTACGGTTGAAAAGAATCGCGGAAGGATACTGCTTTAGTTCGCTTTTTTACTCACGAAAAATGAAACAATAGCCATGGACCCGCCTGCCAGTGCACCTGCTAGGTGGGCTTCAATGGCCACTCTCGCGTTAATCAGTTCACCAGTTGTGCTAGAAGGACCAACAAGCTGCTCCCAAGCGATCTTTGCGACTAATCCTAATACTAACAGCCAACTCGATTTCCTGCCGTTTAACGCCTCTCTGAGCGCGAATAACCCAAACAATCCATGCAGAGTTCCCGATAAACCTACATAGACCTGAATACTTGAAAGTAACAGAGCCAATCCTGTGACTAAGCTGATCAAAGCTAACGCAGAGATAAGTTGTTTTCGTGTCGGTTGAAATAGGTAGCTGATGATCCACAGGCCTGCTAGATTCATTAGCAGGTGTGAGTAGTTGGTATGTGAAAAGTTTCCTGTTAGGATCCGCCACCATTGTCCATCGACAATCGCACTTTTATCCCAAACGACCCAAGCTTGCACTGGCTCTAGTTGGAATATGACGCATAAAAGTGAAGTGAAAATTAAAACAGGGTACACATTACATCCATGTCTCGTTATTGCCCCCAATGCAGCAAGGCTTTGAAAGCTTGTATTTGTCAGTGGGTTACACCACTAGAATCGAACGTTGAGCTTATCATTCTTCAGCACCCATCAGAAGAGCATCGTCCGATGGGAACCGCGCGTATTCTCTCGTTATCTTTAAAAAACAGCGTAACGATCGTCGGTGAGGATTTTTCAGACAATGAGCAACTGAATACCATGCTGGCTGATGAGCAATATCAGCACGTGATTTTGTACCCGAGTGAACACTCTGTGCCTGTCGAGTCTGTAACACGCCCTAATAAAAAGCTGCGTGTGATTCTGTTGGATGGAACTTGGAAGAAGGCATTCAAGATGTGGCAAGTGTCTAGCAACTTGCATGCGCTAAGTACCGTCCATCTACCAAAAGATCTCAAAGGCAATTACCGAATCCGTAAAGCGCCAAGCGAAAATAGCTTGTCGACGGTAGAAGCTGGGTACCATTTGCTGAATTTATTAGAAGGTGACCGAGATTTCAGTCCGCTGCTAACGGCATTTGACCAAATGATTCAGTTTCAAATCAATCAAATGCCGCCGGGCGTATTTGAGAAAAATTACTTAGCGTAATCTCACCAATACTTGTCTAAATGTGCTGAGTCCAAGTATCGCGAGTAAGGCTAGAACTCGGTATGTGCTGAAAATAGCTGTTGATGCATCTTTTGTGCAAGGTCGTCGGTCATTGATGAGATGTAATCAGCAATTACGCGCATCTTTCTTGATTCATCTTGATGTTGTAGCCACTGTTTCTTGATTGGCAGTGGCAACAGGCGTTCAGGATCGGCGCTGAAGGCTTCAAACATATCCATGATGATCTGCTGACCTTTGTACTCAATAACTTGAACCTGTGGTACCTGAATAACGAATTCGCTGACGAAGTGTTTCAGCTTATCGAGGGTAGCATCCATGCTTGGTTCCAATACGGCATTGTAGGCAAGCAGTGCGTTCTCAAAACTTTCATCAACGGGCTTAATCGATATGCTGGTTAGCAGCGCGTTAACGATCCCACCAATGGCATCTTTTCTGCGGTATTGCTCGCCAGAAAACAACATCTCTGTGATGGAATCTAGGTGTTCACAGATCCACGGATCAGCCATCTCTTTTAACTGCGGATAAGCCGATTCAACCCACTGTGCTTTAGTCACTGAACCCAGCACGATCGCATCTTCTAGATCATGCACGCCATAGGCGATGTCGTCCGCAAGCTCCATGATGGAGCAGTCGAGAGACTTGTATTTGGTCTTGTTATGTTCGAGTGGCTCTGTGTGCAACTTTCTCTTCTGTTTGAGAAGTTGTTGATCGTTAGCTGAGAGTGGCTCAAGTACCCAGTTGAAGAGTGCTTCGTCATGATCGTAGATACCTTTCGCAGGCATCCAATCTTTGGCACGGAGCTGTCGTTGATGTTTAACTGGCTCTGGTTGCTCTTTTGCCTCAACCTCACTGAGTAGCGAAGGATATTTGATTAGCCCTAATAGCGTGCGTCGAGACAGGTTCATTCCGTGATGTTCAGTATAGGGCTCTAGCTGTGTGACAATGCGAAACGTTTGGGCATTGCCTTCAAAGCCACCGTGTTCACGCATCATGTAGTTGAGTGCGACTTCACCACCATGTCCATAAGGTGGGTGGCCGATGTCGTGAGCCAGGCATAAAGAATCAATTAGGCTATCGGAAGGCAGAAGCTCTCGAAACTCAGGTTGCTTTTTCTTGAGCTGCGCAACAATACCAGTGCCAAGCTGTGCCGCTTCTAACGAGTGGGTTAAGCGCGTGCGGTGAAAGTCATTCACTGTGGTGCCGTGCACTTGAGTTTTTGCTTGTAGTCGACGAAAAGCGGCAGAGTGAAGGACGCGTGCTCGGTCGCGCTGATAAGGGCTGCGGTGATCATCACGTCTTATTTTGTGTTCATCGTCATTTCGATGTTGCCACTCTTGTTCGAGTACAAAAGAAGGTTCGAGTTGAGAATTCAAAATATCACCTATCAAATTGATTTTATTTAACTAATTACAAGCAACTTATACCCAGCTAGCTTATCTCGTCTAGTGATAATTCAAAGCTTGGAGCAAAGGTGGTGAGAAAGTAGTCCATTTCAGGACTTTTGCGCTGTTCGAGAGTCTCTTCTAGCCGACGTTTAGCTTGTTCATACTCATGGTTGCCTGCACTGAGCTCTTCTAAACATTTGAGATAAGCACAGATAGTGTCGGCTTGTTTTACGATGTTTTGTTCTTCTTTGCTGGCGGTGCCGGAGATTAAGAAAGGCGCGAAGTCGTCTTGAAACTCTTCTGGCAGCATCGAAAGCAGTCTTTGCTCTGCAGCGGCTTCTATCTTCTTATACTCTTGGGCAATATCTGGATTGTAGTATTTGACAGGCGTTGGCAGGTCGCCAGTCAGCACTTCACTGGTGTCATGGTACATCCCGATTAGGGCAATGTGTTCTGGATTGAGTTTGCCATCAAACTTTTTGTTTTTGATAAGCGCCAAGGCATGGGCAACGAATGCGACCTGTAGGCTATGTTCTGAAATATTCTCGCTTGAGACGGAGCGCATCAGAGGCCAGCGCTGGATAAGCTTCATACGTGCGAGATGGGCGAAGAAATGGCTCTGTTTCATAAGTGTCCTATCTAGAGAGTGCTCCACTCGTACTTTTTGTTTGCCACAAACTGTACGAGACAGCGGATACAAAAAAGGCTCCTAAACTGGAGCCTTTTAAGCATAGAAGTGAATGAATACAAGTTAAAGTCTTTTAAAACAGCAAATTGTAGCCACTTTTCTTTGTGCTGATTAACCTTCGATAAGGTCGTCTTGATTGTAAGTCTGCAAGAAGCGCTCTAGGCGACCAATTGCGACTTCAAGGTCTTCAATATGTGGCAAAGTCACAATACGGAAGTGGTCAGGCTTGGGCCAGTTGAAGCCAGTACCTTGTACTAACAGTACTTTTTCTTGCTTTAGGAAATCGAGTACGAACTTCTGATCGTCTTTGATGTTGTACATCTCGGTATCGATCTTCGGGAACAGATACATCGCGCCTTTTGGCTTCACACAAGACACGCCAGGGATTTTGTTAATCAGTTCCCATGCTCGATCACGTTGCTCAAGCAGGCGGCCACCAGGCAGGATCAGTTCATTGATACTCTGATAGCCACCCAATGCCGTTTGGATTGCGTGCTGCATTGGTACGTTGGCACACAAACGCATAGAGGCAAGCATTTCTAAACCTTCAACATAACCTTTGGCTAAATGTTTAGGGCCCGTTAGGAACATCCAGCCACCACGGAAACCACAAACACGGTAAGCTTTAGATAGGCCGTTGAACGTTACCATCAGTACGTCTTCAGCAAGCGTTGCCACAGAAGTATGTACAGCGCCGTCGTAAAGGACTTTGTCGTAAATCTCATCAGCGAAGATGATTAGGCCGTGTTCACGTGCAATCTCGACAACTTGCAGTAGGAAATCACGGCTGTAAACCGCCCCTGTAGGGTTGTTCGGGTTGATAAGAACGATGCCGCGAGTCTTCGGTGAGATCTTTGCGCGCATGTCATCCAGATCTGGGTACCAGTCTGCATCTTCATCACACATGTAGTGAACCGGAGTACCACCAGAAAGTGCCACTGATGCTGTCCATAGTGGGTAGTCTGGAGCGGGAACTAAGATTTCATCACCATTATCCAGTAGCGCTTGCATAGACATAACGATAAGCTCTGAAGCACCGTTACCAATGTAAACATCTTCTACGTCAAGATTGCGTAGGCCTTTTTTCTGGTAGTGTTGAACAACCGCTTTACGGGCTGAATAGATACCTTTTGAGTCGCAGTAACCTTGAGATGTCGGCAGGTTACGGATTACGTCAACAAGGATTTCATCAGGGGCGTCAAAACCAAATGGGGCGGGGTTACCAATATTAAGCTTTAGTATTTTATGCCCTTCTTCTTCCATGCGCTTAGCATGTTTGAGTACAGGCCCCCTGATTTCGTAGCATACGCTGTTGAGTTTTGACGACATCCCGATATTTTGCATTGCCGATTTCCTGAAATTAATTTAAATACTTTATTAAAGTACCGCAAAATGGCGTTTGATAGAATAAAAATCTGATGAATGTCGCATTTCAGTGTTACGTTTGGTCTTTTTGTTGTCACCCTTTTCTAAGTTTTAATTCATCGCTTTTATGGTTATTGTCTAAAATGATAGAGGGGCTCGCTTAAAGTCACAGGAATGTTGAAAAGATATCGGACATTCTTGATCTAAGTGGGTGCTACCCATAAAGTATCAAACTAATATAATAAGAATTTAGATGTGAACGAGGTCGATTTGTCACATTTCCAGCAAACTATCTCCGCTTTGATTGAGCGAGTACAAAATGCCCAAGCAAGCGAAGTTCGTTGTGTTGAAGTTCTCACGCAAAAACCATCGTTTGCATTTATCGAATGGCTTCATGCTCAACCGCTTTTTCCTAAGTTTTACTGGCAATCACGCGACACTCGTGAAGAGGTGGTTGCGCTTGGTCAGTTACACACATTTTCAGATCCAGCACCCGCGTATGCGATTCTTGGTGAAGACCAACGAATCTGGGGTGGACGTTCATTCGACGGTCACACTGAAAAAAATCGCCGTTGCATGGAGTCTTTTTTCTTTCTTCCTCAGATAGAATTGATCCGCTTTGACGATACTTGGTCGCTGGCCGTTAACTTATCACCTGATCGCGTTGCGTCGATTAATGCTCTGAATAAGCTGTCTGTTGATGCTGCGATACTGGCTCCCTTGTCTGCGCATATTGAACAGATTAACCACGTTCCAGAAAGAGAACAGTGGGGCGGCTTGGTTGAGAAGGTGCTCAAAGGCATCAGTGACGAAGAATATAAGAAAGTGGTTTTGGCGCGTAAAACGACGCTAAAGCTTGATGCGCCTATTTGTGCCGCTCAACTCCTTAAAGCGAGCTATCTGCAAAATCATCACAGCTTCCACTTTATGCTGGTACTGGATTCGAAACACAGCTTTATTGGCTCGACGCCTGAGCGCCTATATAGCCGACATGGCACTGAGCTCGATACGGAAGCACTGGCTGGGACCATTGGTCGTGGTGAAAACGCGACCGAGGATATGGAGCTAGCCAATTGGCTTTCTCAAGACACTAAAAACCTCAATGAGAACCAATATGTGGTCGACGATATCATTGAGCGTCTAACGCCTCATTCACAATCCGTACACGTAGAGAAAGAAGCGCGTCTGGTTCGTCTGCGTAAGGTGCAGCACCTAAAACGAAATATTCACGCGCAGCTTAATAACGGCGTTAATGGCGTTCAGTTGCTTGCCGCTTTACAACCTACAGCAGCAGTAGCTGGTTTGCCGCGTAAAGAAGCAATGGACTTCATTCTTGAACACGAACCGTTTGCTAGAGGCTGGTATGCTGGCTCTGTCGGTTACATCAGTCACCAACGAGCGGAATTCTGTGTGGCGATTCGAAGTGCATTGATTGTCAACGATCAAGTACAGCTGTTTGCAGGCGCGGGGATCGTACCCGGATCGGTAGCAGAGCATGAGTGGCAAGAACTGAATAAGAAGATGTCGACCTTGCTTAGCCTGATTTCTGATCATCCACCATTGGGTGTGGCATCATGAGTCACGACCAAGCTGTATTAAACAGAGTTTGGTGTAACACATTACTTGAAGAGCTTGTTCGCAGCGGTGTTGAACATGTTTGCATCGCGCCAGGCTCTCGTTCAACACCATTAACACTCGAAGCCGAAGCTAACTCTAAGCTAACCTTACACACGCATTTTGATGAGCGCGGGCTTGGCTTTCTTGCTTTAGGCTTAGCTAAAGCGAGCAAGAAGCCAGTTGCGGTGATTGTTACGTCCGGCACAGCCGTAGCTAACCTTCTACCAGCGACCGCTGAGTCTGGGTTAACACGAGAGAAGCTTATCTTGCTGACCTCAGATCGACCTATCGATTTAGTCGACTGTGGTGCTAATCAAGCGATTCAGCAGCAGGGTATCTTTTCATCTCACGTTGAAACGGAACTAAATCTTCCAAGCCCAACGACACAAGTTTCTTTGAGTTGGCTTTTGACATCGGTTGACAACGCACTGGCGAAACAGCGCAGCGTCGGTGGGGCTATTCATATCAACTGTCCGTTCCCAGAACCACTTTATTCCGCTAATAGCGCTGAGATGTATGCGGATTATACAAAGAGCGTGGCAGGTTGGAGAGCTTCAACCAGCCTTTACTCGAACACTTACTTACCCAGTCATTTAAACGCTCAGCCTGTTTCGGCAAGTGAATATGTAGCTCGTAAAGGCGCAGTGATTATTGGTTCTATCGAGAATGAAGCTGCAATTAAAGCCAAGCAGTTTGCGACAGCTTTGGGCTGGCCAGTTTTCTGTGACCCTCAATCGGGTGTCAGCAGTGATTGGAAACACTATGATCTGTGGATGCAAAGTGACGCAGCCAAAGCGCAGCTTAGTCAGTGTGATTTTATTATCCAGTTTGGTGAGCGCATCGTATCTAAGCGTCTTAACCAATGGGTAAAAGGACAAGCAGCCACATTTTGTTCATCGCAGTACATCGTTGTTTCACCAGATGCGCATCGTATTAATCAAGATCATCTGCCTCAAACTCATATTATCGCTGATATCGAGCATTGGTTATCAGAGCAACATCTACCGACACTGTTGGGAGAACATGCTGGCTGGGCTGCACCGTTGGCGGAAGTCGCGAACACCGTTCAACAATTGGCATTGGCGCAAATCTCTAATAATGATCAACTCACAGAGTTGAGCGTTGCCGTTGACTTGTCGTCTAGACTTAAAGGCAGAGAGTTATTTGTGGGAAATAGCTTGATGGTAAGGCTGGTGGATATGTTGTCATCAATATCTGCGACTCAAGTTTACAGCAACCGTGGTGCCTCGGGTATTGATGGCTTGGTGGCGACGGCTGCGGGCGTGGTGAAAGCTAACCAAACACCGTTGATGATGCTGATTGGTGATACCTCTTTGTTGTACGATCTCAATTCGCTAGCGCTGCTCACTCATAGCACAACGCCAATGGTTATTGTGGTTACCAATAACGATGGTGGGGCGATTTTTGATTTGTTGCCGGTCCCTGAGCAACAAAAACAGTCACTTTATCAGATGCCTCATGGTTTCAGTTTTGAGCATGCCGCTGCACAATTCAAGCTTGATTATGCTGCCCCTGAAACCCTTAACTGTTACCAAACGCTCATCGAAAAACATTTCGAACAAGGTCAAGGTACTTTGCTCGTGGAAGTTAAGACGCCTCCCGAACAAGCGTCTACTTTGCTGAAGCAATTCAGCTCAATGCTCACCGAGGCATTAGCCTAAGGACTTTACATGCTTTACTCCAATTACTACCCAGCTGCGCAAGTACCTTCTGATAAACCTTTGCTTGTTTTTTTACATGGTTTACTCGGTAGCGGGGATGATTGGAGTGCATGTCACCCCTTCCTCGAAGATTTTCCTCGTCTTTGCATAGATTTACCCGGACACGGACAAAGCCGTTTTATCGATCCAGTAGGCTTTGAACACTGCTGCACCAAGATCGTTCAGTGCATCACTTCTCAGTTGGAGGAGAACGATCTTCCTGCAGATTATCCTATCGTGGTGATTGGCTACTCAATGGGAGGAAGGCTCGCCATGTATGGGGTGACAAGCCCTTGCTTTGAAACACTGAATCTTGAAAAAGTCATCATCGAAGGTGGTAACTTTGGCTTGGAGTGTGACGAAGAAAGAGCACAAAGGTTAGTGCATGATACGCAATGGGCCGTGCGCTTTGCACAGCAGTCGATTGAGGATGTTTTAGACGATTGGTATCAACAAAGCGTCTTTTCTTCACTAAATCATGAGCAAAGACAAACTTTGGTCATAAAGCGTAGTGGTAACCTTGGAGTATCCGTAGCAAATATGTTGTTATCTACTTCGTTAGCGAAGCAACCTGATTTACGTGCTACATTAAAATCTCATGAGCATCTTTTGCACTATGTATGTGGTGAAAAAGATCGTAAATTCATGGAGCTAGCTGAGAATAGTGGCTTTGAATATAGTCAGGTTGATTACGCTGGTCATAATGTTCATTTTGAACAACCAGAGATGTTTTCAAACTTGATTATCCAATGTATCGCCAGTCGTTGATGAACTGACTGAGCGTGTCTCTCGTATCAAGCGCTATGACAAGCAGAGCAACACCGTCGCGACTCTACACTAGTCGCGCTCTCTAATAGAACAATGGGAATCACCATGGCTAAAACAGTAGGCATCACAGAAGAAGAACTTTACGCAGCCGTTAACTGGCGCGATGAAAGCAGTCAATATGAAGATATTCAATACCACAAGTCTGATGACGGTATTGCGAAAATTACGATTGCTCGCCCTCAAGTGCACAATGCGTTCCGTCCACAAACCGTAAAAGAGATGATTAATGCTCTGGCTGACGCTCGTTACGACGAGAAAGTTGGCGTAATCATTCTAACGGGTCTTGGTGAGAAGGCGTTCTGTTCTGGTGGTGACCAAAGTATTCGTGGTGACTACGGCGGCTACAAAGATGATTCAGGTACTCACCACCTGAACGTGCTTGATTTCCAACGCCAAATCCGTACTTGTCCTAAGCCAGTAATCGCAGCGGTATCGGGTTGGGCTGTAGGTGGTGGTCACGTGCTTCATATGATGGCTGACCTTACTATTGCAGCAGACAACGCTCAATTTGGTCAGACTGGCCCTAAAGTGGGTTCGTTCGATGGCGGTTGGGGCGCTTCTTACATGGCTCGTATCGTTGGTCAGAAGAAAGCGCGTGAAATCTGGTTCCTATGCCGTTTCTACGATGCTCAAGAAGCATTGGATATGGGCTTGGTGAACACGGTTGTGCCTGTCGCTGACCTAGAAAAAGAAACCGTTCGTTGGTGTCGTGAAGTTCTGCAACACAGCCCAATGGCGCTACGTTGTCTGAAAGCAGCGCTAAATGCCGACTGTGATGGCCAAGCAGGTCTGCAAGAGCTTGCAGGTAATGCAACCATGATGTTCTACATGACAGAGGAAGGCCAAGAAGGCCGTAATGCGTTTAACGAGAAACGTCGACCTGATTTCGACAAATTCCCGCGTAACCCATAGTTTTATCCTCTTCAGAATGAGTCGCTAAATAGCGGCTCGTTTTGTTTTAATGTTCCCGTTTTTTAGGAAACCTTATGAATTCAATGAATTCCCAGCGTCACGCTAAACTGTATCGTTATCAACTACCTATGGATAGTGGCGTGGTGCTGCGTGATAATAAGTTGAACGAACGTGTTGGCTACATTATCCATCTTGAGTGTGATGGTCAGTCTGGTTTTGGCGAAGTCGCACCGTTGCCGGGCTTTAGCCAAGAAGATGCCGAGCAAGCTGGCATTCAGTTACAAAATGAGCTAGAGCTTTGGAGTCACAACAAACCTAATACCCCATTCGATGAACTTTATCCGTCAGTGGCGTTTGGTTTTTCAATGGCGTTGATGGAGCTTCAAGGCGAACTCAATGCGGAAGGTAACTACCAAGCTGCACCTCTATGTACTGGTGACCCAGATGAATTGATCCCTGTGCTTAATGAGATGGAAGGTGAGAAGGTCGCTAAAGTCAAAGTGGGTCTTTACGAAGCGATCCGCGATGGGATGCTGGTGAGCTTATTCCTTGAATCGATTCCTGATTTAACGCTACGACTTGATGCTAACCGAGCGTGGAAGTCTGAAAAAGCGAAGCAGTTCATCAAATACATTTCGCCATCACTTCGTCAGCGCATTAGCTTTATTGAAGAGCCTTGCCAAAAGCCAGAAGATAGCTTGGCTTTTGCCATCGACCACGGTGTAGCAATTGCTTGGGACGAAACATTGCAAGAAGCGGTGCGTAAGCCTGAGTTTGATTTAAGTGATTTAACTGGTGTTAAGGCTGTGGTAATTAAACCAACCTTAATCGGCTCGGTAGAGCGTTGTGTGGCGATCATTGAACGTGCACAGCAACTTGGTATTAAGCCTGTTCTAAGCTCAAGTATTGAGTCGAGCCTTGGCTTAACTCAGATTGCGCGATTGGCACAGCAGTACTTGCCTAATGAAGTGCCGGGGCTTGATACGATTGGTTTGTATCAACAACAGCTAGAAGTGCCATGGCCAGGTTGCCAACTTCCTGTTGCGACGCTTGAACAGCAGCAGCTGATTTGGTCTTCATAAGCCGATTGGCCGGCTGACTCAATCAGTTTTCAATCTTTAACTTGGTTATCTTATGATGCGCCTACAATCTAATCATCACCCGCTCTGGGTACAGTGGGCGCAGCTGAACCCACATCAAACAGCATTCGTTACTCCCAACCGTGCTTACACTTGGCTGCAAGTTGTGGCGTTAGTGAGTGATTACCAACAACAGTTATCAGAACAAGGCCTCTCTCAAGGCGATGTGTTGACCATTGTTGGTAAGAACCAAGCCGAAGTGATCCCCGTTTATCTAGCGGCACTGAACCTAGGTGTGCTTTGCGCGTTCACTATGCCTCAACCTTCAGCTCGCTTAACGCAAAAGCTTGAATCGCTTTATAGGCCGTCGGATAGACGTTACTTATGGCTCTTAGAAAGTGGTGGTTTAATTCAATCGGACTTTACTGAACCAAACACTAAGTTACTTACATTGCCTTGTTTGATTGATTTGAATGTTGATGACAAGCCAGCAGCAACGGCAGAGCTTTCCTGTTTCAGTCCTCAAAACCTCGCGAGTATCGTATTTACTTCAGGTTCTACCGGAAATCCTAAAGCGGTGGCTCACACACTTGAGCAGCACTTATGTTCTGCTGCCGGGTTACTGGACGCTTTCCAATTTAAAGGCAGTGATACGTGGCTGCTAAGTTTACCTACGTACCATGTGTCGGGGCTGGCGATTGTTCATCGTTGGCTCGTTGCTGGTGGCTGTATAAAAATGGGTATTGGTCAGCTTGAGTCAGATATAAAGGGGTGTAGTCATGCTTCGTTGGTCGCTACTCAACTACATAGGTTATTAAAGAGTAAGCAAGCACTTACTTTAACTCATGTGCTGTTAGGTGGTAGCCATATTCCAGAAGCACTTGGCCTTGAAGCTCAGCAAATGGGGATTGAGACTTGGCTTGGTTATGGCATGACGGAAGCGGCCTCAACGGTGACGGCAAAGCCTGTTGATGCGAGCAGCACTGCAGGTTTTGTGCTTAATCATCGTCAATTGAAAATTGAAAATCAACGTATCTATATTGGAGGCAATACCCTCGCTTCTGGTTACTACTATCAAGGCATTTTAACCCCATTAGTGGATGAGAATGGCTGGTTTAATAGTAAAGATCTTGGTCAATGGAATGGCGAGCAAGTATCGATTATTGGTAGAGCTGACAATCAGTTTATTTCTGGCGGTGAGAATATTCATTGTGAAGAAATAGAGCGATCACTTAGCCAGCTGCCCGAGGTTAAGCAAGCCTTTATCATTCCCGTTGAAGACAGTGAATTTGGTTTTAGACCTGTTGCGATTATTGACTGTGATGAAATGCCAACCAAAGCGTGGTTTGCCGAGCAGCTACAAGGAAGTCTGGAGCGATTTAAGTTGCCTATCGACTACTACCGCATGCCAGAGCAAGAACAATTAGGCATCAAGGTATCGAGAGCGGGATTGGCGCAGTGGTTACAAGAGGTTCGTTCTAAATAAAACGAAGCGCAATACACGGTGACTAGTCGTAATTGCGCTTCAGGGGGTTGTGATGGTGGTGAAGCCATCACAAATTCTTACTATCTTATCTTATCTTGTCATCAAAGGTATCTTGTTAAGCGAGAGCCTTCTTCATTTGTTCTGCGACCTTATCCACTTTTCCTAAGCCAATGATAACTTGCAGTCCACCTTTACCCACCGGAACCACACCTGCTGCTCCTAGTTTCTTCAGTTTGTCACTGTCGGCGATTGAAGAGTCTTTTACCGTTAGGCGTAGGCGAGTGATGCAGTTATCAACTTCTAGGATGTTGTCCGCACCGCCAATTGCTTCAATGTAGTTGTTAGTTAGGTTCACGAGTGCTTCTGGAGAAGCAGTCTCGCCTTCAGCTTCCATCTCTTCACCACGACCTGGAGTACGTAGGTTGAATTTGATGATAGCGAAGCGGAAGATGCAGTAGTACAGCGCGAAGAACACAACACCTTGAACCAATAGCATGTACCAGTTTACTGCTAGTGGGTTTTGGCTAGACAGCACCAGGTCAACAAACCCTGCTGAGAATCCGAAGCCTGCCATCCATTCCATGCTTGCCGCAATGTAAAGTGATAGACCTGTTAGCACAGCGTGCAGTAGGAACAGTACCGGAGCCAAGAACATGAAGCTGAACTCTAGCGGCTCTGTAATACCTGTGAAGAATGAAGCCATAGCCGCCGCAAGCATGATAGCGAATACTTGGTTCTTATTTTTCGCATCAGAGCAGTGGTACATAGCCAATGCTGCTGCCGGTAGACCAAACATCATGATTGGGAAGAAGCCCGCTTGGTACATACCTGTTTTACCAGGGATACCTGTGCCGTTAGCAATAGATTGCGCGCCGCCCAAGAAATTTGGAATGTCGTTAATACCAACAACGTCGAACCAGAACACTGGGTACAGTGCGTGGTGCATACCTACGGATAGGAACAAGCGGTTGAAGAAACCAAATAGACCCGCACCGACCGCGCCCATGCTCTCTAGCTTGATACCTAGCACGATAAGTGCGTCGTAAACTGCAGGCCAGATGTAAAGAAGAGCAAATGAAAGCGCCATACCTGCAACCGAAGTCAGGATAGGAACTAAGCGTTTACCGCTGAAGAATGCGAGAGCTTGAGGCAATTCAACGGTCGAGTAGCGGTTGTAGATCTCAGCTGAGATGATACCCACGATAATACCGACAAATTGGTTGCTGATTTTTCCAAAAGCGGCTGGCACTTCACTTGCCTCAACATTAAGCAACTGTGCGACTGAGCCTGGGTTTAGCAACGTGGTGACGACAAGGAACATCACGAAACCAGACAGCGCCGCGGAGCCATTTTTGTCTCGGCTTAAGCCAAATGCGACACCGACAGCAAAGAGAACTGCCATGTTATCGATGATTGCACCGCCAGATTTGATCAAGAATGCGGCCAAAATACTTTCCGAACCCCATCCAACAGGATCCAACCAGTAGCCAATACCCATAAGGATTGCGGCAGCTGGCAGTGTGGCTACGGGAACCATCAATGCCTTACCTACTTTTTGCATATACCCAAGTATATTCATACGTGCCCCTAAATTTTTAAATTAATTTTTTTAATGTTTCTGCGCATCAGTATTTGCAACCAAATATTGATCAATGCAGTATTTTAAGTAACTGCGGCTATTAGAAACTTATTTCTTAATGCAAACAAACGAAACGGGTAGTACCATGAATTAAAATTTTTAATGCATGAGTGCTTATGGCAAACCATCAGTCTTTACTTAGAAATCTTCATACCTTTAATGTCGCAGCAGAGAAAATGAGCTTTACGCTGGCTGCTAAAAAGCTTCATTTAACACAAGGAGCGGTGAGTCATCGCATTAAGGTGTTAGAAGGTGAGCTTGGCTTTAACTTGTTTGTACGAGGCACACGCAAGCTTGAGTTGACCGAAGAAGGTCAGCGCTTTCAACGAACTTTGTCTAAGTCGTTAAGCTCGATTTTTGGTGAGATTGAAGACATTACCAACACCGATCTCTATGGGCAGATCAATATTGGTACTAGCCCGGCGTTTGCTAATAGTTGGTTGTTGCCTAGGCTTGCGGACTTTAAGAAAAGATACCCTAAATTTAATCTCAATATCTTCTCGCAAGAGGAACAGGATTTTCACCAAAACCATCTTGATATAGCTATCTATTACGGTGCGGAAGATCTTAAAGACATGCACCGACAACGCCTGTTTGGTGAAAAATACATTCCGGTTTGTACGCCGAGTTATGCCGCAGAACACAAAATCTTTGATGATGGTCTAGAGTCGCTTCATAGGATTAACTTTATTCATGCGTTAGGCTCCGACGTCTGGCAGCGCTGGATTAAGCACAATCATTTGGATGTGAATCTGTTCGAGCAGTTTTATTGTGTGAGCCACCGAGATATGGGCGTTAAGAGTGCTCTCTGTAATATTGGCGTTGCGATGGGGCGCTATCACTTCGTGAAGCAGTACATTGAGACGGGAGAGCTGATTACGCCTTACCCAAGCATGGAGGCAGATAAAGGGTATGATCTTATCTGCCCACTCGGTACCGAAAAGCGGCCTAAAGTAAGAACTTTTATCAAATGGTTAGAAGGGCAGTTGAACTAGGTTAGTTAATTTAGCAATTAGATAGTTCAAAACAGAATTTATTATCTTTATAACCATCCATCATAATAAGCCATATAAATAACGGATTATAGAATAAGGTCTTATTATGAAAATTGCCCTCATCATTGCAGTGCTACTGCAGATAGGCCAAGCTATCACATCGTCGGGGCTGACGCGTTCGTTAGCTGAACTTACTGCATTTGTGTTAGTTGTGGTATTGGTTTTGATGAAAAGAGAGAGCAAGAAGAGTGATAAGCCCCTGTTTGAATAGCGATTTGGTTAAAAAGTTTCAAAAACGATAAAGGCAAAGCCCATATGAGCTTTGCCTTTTTTGTTTCGATATTCGAGCTTCGTTATTTTGTTAGAGATTTAACTCCGTAGAGGTTATGCGAGGGTCAACCACGCTAATGAACCTGTAGAAATCATCACCCACATCGTAATACCAAACATCAACGGTTTTGGTCCCGCCGCTTTCAGTTTCTCTACAGAGATACCGCAGCCAATTAAAAATAGGCACACAACCAATGCACGCTTAGACACGTCAAAGATGCCTTGGTATGCCACTTCAAATTGTGGCAATAAGTCGCTGACTGCGATAGCCGCGCAGTAGAAGAAAATGAAGTAAGGCACGGTAATCTTCTTTTGATCACTCTTGAAGATCATTGCGCTGACCAACGCGATTGGGATGATCCATAGCGCACGAGCGAGCTTAAGTGTTGTCGCGGTCGTCAGTGCTTCTTCACCATATGCAGATGCGGCACCAACAACTGAAGAAGTATCGTGAATCGCGATGGCTGCCCAGGTACCGAACGTTTGTTGGCTCAATTCAAGCGCATGACCAATCATCGGGAATAAGAACAGTGCTACAGAGTTCAATACAAAGACGGTAGCCAATGCTAAACCAATCTGTTCGTCTTCTGCTTTGATGGCTGGGGCGACCGCAGCAATCGCACTACCACCACAAATTGCAGTACCAGAAGAAATCAGGTAACCCGTAGTACGGTCCAGCCCTATACGTTTTGCTAAGAACCAGCCAATAACCAATGTGCCGATGATAGTGGTAATGATCAAACCAATACCGTCACCAGTCACCGCTAGTGCTTTCTCAAACTGAATGCCAAAGCCCAAGCCGACAATTGAGTAGGCCAGTAGCTTTTTAGTGATTTTTCCAACCTCTACGTTTTCAGGCACTAAGCCTAAGCTTGCAAGCAGAAAACCGACAACCAGCGCGGTAGGTGAACTTACCCATGGGGTTAAGCAAAATAGAGCAGCGAGATAAAATGGAATGGATTTATTCATTTTCATTATATTGTTTTTATCGTTTCTGGTTATGGCAGCGTAGCGAAGACTATACGCTTAACTTGATGATAAGTAAGTCTAAATGAATTGAACAAACGTTAAGAAAAACTAAACGTCTGTTCAGGAGGGGCATTTGGACCTATTTTAAGCTAATTACCTTTGAGAGCCACGCAGATCAGCAACGGCCTGACGCAGGGTTTCACAAGAGGCGTCGGCCGGCGAAATTGGCTCACCCGCTTCGATCTCTAGCTTAGTCCAGAAACGAGTCGGTAATCCTTTGCATGCTCGGCCTTTGTAGCGGCTAAAGTAGCTGCCCCATAACCCTTTGAGAGCCATTGGAATAACTGGCACGGGAGAGCGTCGGATAATCAGCTCCATGCCACGCATGAATTCCGCAACCTCGCCATCTGAGGTGAGTTTACCTTCCGGGAAGATACACACGATATGACCTTCATGCAGTGCTTGTTCGACCTCGTTGAAAGCGTTGCGAATCGAGCGGCGGTTGGTGGATGAGATAGGAATCACTCCAGCTCTTTTCAAGAAGCGTCTTAATGGTGGAAGCTTGGCATAGTCTTCTTCCATGACAAAACGAATCAGGCGAGGACATACCGCGCTGAGCAGGAGTGCATCCATATAGCTGACGTGGTTACAAACAATCAACGCTCCACCATTCTCAGGCAGGTTGTGCAGATTCTTGTGCTTAACGCGGTACATGGTGTGAGTGACGACCCAAGTGAAGAAGCGGAAGGCGTAAATGGGTACCTGATAGAACAGGTAAAGCATCACGAAAGTGTTCAATAGCGCCAGCAGTATAAACAGCTGTGGGATGGATAGTTCAAGCACGCTTAAGCATACGATGCCCATCACAGCGCTACCTACCATGAACAGCGAGTTGTAGATATTTAGCCCTGCAATTACTTGAGCACGTTCGTCTGGTTTCGCGCGTAACTGCATCAGTGAATAAAGCGGCACAATAAAGATACCACCAGAGATGCCAAGCAGCAGTAGATAAGCAAACAACGACCATAGCTCTGAATAAGTCACAAATTGCTGAAAAGAGCTAAACTCGGGCAAAGACTCAGGGGTGGATGTCGCCATCAACAAGCCAAAAATTGAAATTCCTAAACTGCCCATTGGCACAATGCCAATCTCAATTCGGTGATTTGAAAGCTTGTCACAGGCTAGAGAGCCAATGGCAATACCCACAGAGAATAGAGCCAGCAAAAAGGCAACCGAACTCTCAGTGCCATTCAAATGCAGCTTAGTGAAATTTGGGAATTGGGTTAAATAGGTAGCGCCTAGGAACCAAAACCAGCTGATAGACATTAAAGCCTGGAAGGTTGGGCGGTCTTTTTTTGCAATCGCGAGTGTTGCTTTGGTCAGCTTGATTGGCTGCCATTTCACTTTAAGATCTGGCGCATTGCTTGGTGCTTCAGGAATAAAGCAGCTTGATACATAGCCAAGTACAGCAAATGACACTATACAAATTGCTGCGACCAGCTTCGCGCTCTCTTCCGATGCAATAATACCGGCACCCAAAGTACCAATCAGAATGGCTAGAAATGTACCTGTCTCAACTAATGCGTTACCTGAAACGAGTTCTTTTGTTTTTAGTTGCTGAGGGAGTAGCGCATATTTTACTGGTCCGAAGAAGGCACTCTGCGTCCCCATTAGAAACAGAAGTAGAAGTAAGATCCCGTAGCTTTCGTAGATAAAACCAATCGCACCCAGCGACATGATCACCACTTCAAGCAGCTTCACTTTACGGATAAACCAAGATTTTTCGTATTTGTCAGCCAGTACGCCAGCCAAAGCAGAGAACAGGAAGAAGGGCAGAATAAATAAGCCAGCCGCCAAATTTATGAATAGGTTGCTGGAGATAGGTAGTGTGTCTACGCTTGCGAAAGCAACAAACAGCAACAGAACATTTTTGAAGATGTTGTCGTTAAAGGCTCCCAGAAACTGGGTAATAAAATAGGGTAGGAACCTTTTTTGCGTTAACAGCGAAGATTGGCTGCTGTTGTTCATTGTCTTTCCTTGAATGCTTACCAGTTGGTTAAGTAGTTTGAGACTAGGTTATTAATCAACTCTTTACCATCGATAGGCTCAGATGCGAAAAACTTATCGTCAACACTCAGAAGTGTAATTCCGTGCACGCCAGACCATAATACGCGGCTCGCTTTAACAACTTCGCTTTCCGTATGTTCAGGTGCAATTGCGATTAACAATTGCTCTAGCATGCCAGTCATCTTATCAATACGGTTGGATTGCCATTCAGGTAGGTTTTCACCGTTCATGTTGTGTTCAAAGATAAGCTGCCAACGGTGTGGGTGCTTTTGCGCAAAGTCATGGTAGCAGTATGCAAGATTAAATAATGCTTGTTGCGCATTGCTTGATTGTTCAACGGCAGCTGCAGATTCAGCCGCGAGTTCATCTAGTGTTTTGGCGACGACATGAAGAAGCAAAAGGTTGTAGTTACCGAAAACATTTACCAGGGTACTTGGTACATAACCAATCATGTTCGCGATTTTTCGTAGGCTCAACTCGTGATAGGAGTGCTGCTCTAAAAAATCTGTCACTGTATTTAAAGTCAGCTGGATCAATTGTTCTCGAGTGTGGTCGTTTCTGCGTGCCATGAGTAGTTTCTAGTAAATGAACATCGTTCAATATTTTAATGCTGCCCCTGAGTGCCGTCAATCCTTTCGCTAGTTTAGTAATCAACTAATCGCCGCAATATTATGAAACATGTGTAAACACAGTGAATATTTCATTGTGCTTTGTTAACGAGTATGATTAAGGTGTCGAAAGATAAAGAAACCTATAAAGGATAATAATGAAACGATTTTTCTCACTAGTCGCGATTCTGATGGTATCAGTCGCGGTGACACCAATCGCGGAAGCGAAAAAGTTTGGTGGTGGTAAGTCTTTTGGTAAGAGTTTCAAAACGGCTCCTGCACCCAAACAGCAACAACAGAACACGAATTCAATCCGACAAGATCAAGCAGGTAAGAACACAGCGGCTAACTCTAGCAAGAAAGGCCTAATGGGCGGTCTGCTAGGCGGTTTACTTGCAGGTGGTCTACTAGCAGCATTCTTCGGTGGCGCATTTGAAGGTATCCAGTTCATGGATATTCTGATTATGGGTCTGATTGCTTTCCTAGCGTTTAAGTTCCTACGTGGCATGCTTGGCGCGAAGCAGGGGTCTATGAATCAGCAGAATGCACGTGGCCAACAGCCAGCATTCGGCGGTATGGGACAAAACAAGTTTGAACAACCAACGCAACAGCCAAATGTTCATAACTTCGAGCAAGCACAACCTCAATCACAAGGCACTGCTGGTGGCTTTGGTTTTGGTGCACAAAGCGATGTTCCACATAACTACCCACCGGGTTTTGATCAAGCGGCATTCATCAACGGCTCTCGTGAGCACTACCGTACACTGCAAGGTGCATGGAACCACAACGAGCTAAGCACGATTGAAGAGTACGTGTCTCCAAGCCTTTTCGAAGACCTAAAAGCTGAGCGTAGCAAGCTAGACGGTGATCAGCACACAGACGTAATGTACGTTGATGCTGAAATCGTTCGTGCAGACCATGACGGCAGCAAAGCACAGCTAAGCCTACAGTTTAGCGGTCGCTACCGTGATTCTGCGGAAGGTATCGAAGAAGACATCACTGATATCTGGCACTTAGAGCGTGATCTAACAACTGACAACGCACCTTGGTTGATTGTTGGTATTCAAGGTTAATCTCTGGCACGGCTAACAGAATAAGTTGGTAAACCAGTGCTTTGATTATTGAAAGCCCCTGCAGGGAAATCTGTAGGGGCTTTTTTGTGTCTGGTCGTTTACTCTGCAAGTGTCTGGAAGAGAACGAGTTAGGGAAGGCTTGGGAATAAGGTGGGCTAACCTCAATGCAAGTTACTCACTTTTAATATTTCTAATTAGTTACGTAACTAAATGAAACCGAGGAGTTGGTTGATATGACGAGGTTTTTTGAGCCTATATTAGAGCCTGAACTTTCATCGCAGCAGATACAGAACATCGTGGATGATTGCGAAGACCCTGTTTCGACAAACTGCTTAGGTTGCGCAGCTTATTTGGTTTGTAAGCGTCATATGGAAGTTTGGAGTGATTGATTCATCGGTAAGTTCAAAGGTATCAACTACCTTACGATAAGATCGGTATTGCAGTGTTCTAACGTTTAGAAGAGAAGTTACGCTGAGAGATATGGAATGTTAGAAACGAAAAAAGCCAACTCAATGAGTTGGCTTTTCGATTTTCCAATTAAGGATAATATGGTGGAGGGAGACGGATTCGAACCATCGAAGGCAGTGCCGGCAGATTTACAGTCTGCTCCCTTTGGCCACTCGGGAACCCCTCCAGGGTGTGTCTTACTCTTCACAAAGTAAGCCTAAATTGATGTTTTCCCATAAAGCCCATCAACTAGGTTGTTCTCTTAACTCTTAGGTAGAGGTAAGAAGAATATGGTGGAGGGAGACGGATTCGAACCATCGAAGGCAGTGCCGGCAGATTTACAGTCTGCTCCCTTTGGCCACTCGGGAACCCCTCCAGGGTGTGTCTTACTCTTCACAAAGTAAGCCTAAATTGATGTTTTCCCATAAGCCCATCAATCAGGTTGTTCTCTTAACTCTTAGGTAGAGATAAGAAGAATATGGTGGAGGGAGACGGATTCGAACCATCGAAGGCAGTGCCGGCAGATTTACAGTCTGCTCCCTTTGGCCACTCGGGAACCCCTCCAGGGTGTATCTTACTCTTCACAAAGTAAGCCTAAATTGATGTTTTCCCATAAGCCCATCAATCAGGTTGTTCTCTTAACTCTAAGGTAGAGATAAGAAGAATATGGTGGAGGGAGACGGATTCGAACCATCGAAGGCAGTGCCGGCAGATTTACAGTCTGCTCCCTTTGGCCACTCGGGAACCCCTCCAGGGTGTATCTTACTCTTCACAAAGTAAGCCTAAATTGATGTTTTCCCATAAGCCCATCAATCAGGTTGTTCTCTTAACTCTTAGGTAGAGATAAGAAGAATATGGTGGAGGGAGACGGATTCGAACCATCGAAGGCAGTGCCGGCAGATTTACAGTCTGCTCCCTTTGGCCACTCGGGAACCCCTCCAGGGTGTTTTTCCTAACTCATAATGGATAGGCTAAAGAGATGTTTTTCCCAACGCATCTCTCAAGTGCGGAGCGCATCATAGCAAACACGTTAAACCTGTAAAGGGTTTTTCTTATGGTTTTGTGTTAAATGCTGCCTTTTTGGGCAAAGATGGCGAAAAGTACGCATATTGCTCGTGAAGTGAACATCTGTACTAAGGTTTACGTACTGGTGGGTAACGCCTTGAGGTTATTGGCTTTCTGTCTTGCTGTTGTTTTGGATAAACCACCACGAAACGTAAACGAAATTTAATCTAGATTTACACTTCTTGACGTTACAGCATTCATCAGTTGATAGAATACGGTTAATTTCATTTATAGAGAATAATACCAATCGTAGTAAGTAACTTGTCGTTCTAGCTTATTAAAATGCTCGACAGCTGCGTTAGGATTTTTGATTGTAGGATAACTACTTATCGAAGCTATCCTGTTGAAAAGAGCAGCCTTGTTTTCAAGCCTTTTTCCTACGCTATTGCTGACCACTTACTCACTGTGATTGCTACAAAACTTAATTGCAGACCATAATTATGAAAAATAAATCTGTTTTAACCCTGCTGAGCTTGTCTATTCTTATGGCGTCTCCAGCCGTACTTGCAAAGCGCATGGGCCCGAGCACTGTCACTGTTGTTACTGAGCAGGTTGATATTCACCAAGTTAGCCAATCCCTTTCTCTAGTTGGAAAACTAGAAGCTGAGCAATCAGTGATGATCACTTCTGAGGTGGCTGGACGCGTTGACTCTATCAACATTAAAGCGAATCAAGATGTGACTAAAGGTCAGATGTTGGTTCAGTTAGATGACGATAAGGCAAAAGCTGCAGTTGCAGAAGCGCAAGCGTATCTAAAAGACGAGAAACGTAAACTAGCGGAATTTGAACGCTTGGTGAAACGTAACGCGATCACGCAAACCGAAATTGACGCACAGAAAACCAATGTAGAGATCGCCAACGCTCGTTTGGCGGCAGCAAATGCCAACCTAAAAGATCTTCACATTAGTGCACCATTCTCCGGCACAGTCGGCTTTATCGATTTTAGCCGCGGTAAAATGGTGACCGCAGGTACTGAACTAGTAACCCTAGATGATCTGTCAGTCATGCAGTTAGACCTTCAGATCCCTGAACGTTACCTTTCTAAGCTATCTAAAGGTATGAAAGTGACGGCTCGCACCAGTGCATGGGGAGATACAGAATTTACAGGTTCAGTGGTTGGCATTGATTCTCGTATCAACGCAGAGACATTAAACCTTCGAGTTCGAATTAATTTCGACAACAACAATGATTATCTAAAGCCGGGC
Source organism: Vibrio sp. Isolate22 (assembly GCF_022398115.1). NCBI lineage: Bacteria > Pseudomonadati > Pseudomonadota > Gammaproteobacteria > Vibrionales > Vibrionaceae > Vibrio > Vibrio sp. Isolate22. Next base: position 50,594 of record NZ_JAKEUW010000029.1, read on the forward strand.
ATGTTGGTGTCGGCGGCGATGGACTTCCCACCAATTGAAGCACCAATCATTCCCGTTCAAGCCCTGGAGTACTCAGGTACTAAACGCTTTGTTTATGTGGTTGGTGAAGATAACAAGGCAACGCGAACGGAAGTCTTCCTTGGTGCTCGTATCGACAACGAAGTTGTGATTGAAAAGGGTATCGAGATTGGCCAGAAAATTGTCGTTCAGGGCATCGTGAACATGCGTGATGGTGTTCAGGTTCAGGAACTTGCTATAAACCGACCGGCTGACTCAGCAACCGAGAAAACAGCACAAGAAGGCGCTAACTAATGTTGTTATCTGATGTTTCAGTAAAGAGACCGGTAGCAGCTGTCGTATTGAGCTTGCTATTGGTTGTGTTTGGTATTGTTTCTTTTAGTAAGCTTGCCGTTCGTGAGATGCCTGATATCGAAAGCCCTGTGGTATCGATCAGCACGCGTTACGAAGGCGCATCAGCGACCATCATCGAGAGTCAAATAACCTCCAATCTTGAAGACCAATTATCCGGTATCAGTGGTATTGATGAGATCGAGTCCACCACTCGCAACGGTATGTCGCGTATTACGATTACCTTTGAATTGGGTTACGACCTGAATACTGGAGTGAGTGACGTTCGTGACGCCGTTGCTCGTGCACAGCGCTCTCTGCCTGACGAAGCTGATGACCCGATTGTTTACAAGAACAACGGTAGTGGTGAGGCTTCGGTTTACATCAACCTAAGCTCTACTGAGATGGACCGAACGCAGTTAACCGATTACACAGAGCGTGTATTGATTGACCGATTTAGTTTGATCTCCGGCGTAAGTTCGGTGGATATCTCGGGTGGCTTGTACAAAGTCATGTACGTGAAGCTAAAGCCTGCTGAAATGGCTGGGCGTGGGGTTACTACATCTGATATTACGTCTGCATTGAACAATGAGAATATCGAGAGCCCGGGCGGTGAAGTTCGTAATGACGCGATCGTGATGTCGGTTCGTACCGCTCGTTCATACACAGAAGCGGAAGATTTTGAATACCTAGTGGTCAAGCGCGCTTCTGACAACACGCCGATTTATCTTAAAGATGTCGCTGATGTTTACATTGGCGCAGAGAACGAAAACTCGACCTTTAAGAGTGATGGCGTTGTTAACGTCAGTATGGGTATCGTGCCTCAGTCAGATGCCAACCCACTTGAGGTTGCTGACTTAGTACACAAAGAAGTGGAAGCGATTCAGAAGTTCTTGCCAGATGGTACGCGTTTGGCTGTCGATTATGACTCGACCGTGTTCATCGACCGTTCTATTTCAGAGGTGTACAGCACACTCTTTATCACGGGTGGCTTGGTTATCCTCGTACTGTACATCTTTATCGGTCAAGCTCGTGCCACGCTTATCCCTGCGGTAACCGTACCTGTATCTTTGATCTCGTCGTTTATTGCGGCTTACTACTTCGGTTTCTCCATCAACCTGATTACCTTGATGGCACTTATTCTATCGATTGGCTTGGTAGTTGATGATGCAATCGTGGTGGTTGAGAACATTTTCCACCACATTGAACGTGGTGAGTCGCCACTGCTTGCGGCCTATAAAGGGACACGAGAGGTTGGCTTCGCGGTAATCGCAACGACACTTGTATTAGTGATGGTATTCCTACCAATCTCGTTCATGGACGGTATGGTTGGCCTTCTGTTTACCGAGTTCTCTGTATTGCTTGCTATGTCGGTGATCTTCTCGTCGCTAGTCGCATTGACACTAACGCCAGTGCTAGGCAGTAAGATCTTAAAAGCGAACGTGAAACCAAACCGCTTTAACCTGTTTGTTGAACGTGTATTTGGCAAATTAGAATCTGGATACCGCTCGGTATTACGCCGCGCGTTAAATTGGCGTTGGGCTGCTCCTATCATCATTATCGCATGCTTGGGTGGTAGCTATGGTTTGATGCAACAAGTGCCTGCGCAGCTGACTCCGCAAGAAGACCGTGGTGTTATCTTTGCGTTTGTCCGTGGTGCTGATGCAACCAGTTATAACCGCATGTCTGCCAACATGGACATTGTTGAAGAACGTCTAATGCCATTGCTTGGTCAAGGCTTCTTGAAGTCATTCAGCATTCAATCACCAGCATTTGGTGGTAATGCCGGTGACCAAACGGGCTTTGTTATCATGATCCTCGAAGATTGGGACGAGCGTGACGTGACCGCGCAAGAAGCGCTGAATGAAGTTCGTAAGTCACTAGCCGGTATTCCTGATGTACGAGTGTTTCCATTCATGCCCGGTTTCCGAGGCGGGTCGAGTGAACCAGTACAATTCGTGCTTGGTGGCTCAGATTACTCTGAACTGCAAAAGTGGGCAGAGATCTTAAAGCAAGCCGCTGAAGATTCGCCGATGATGGAAGGCGCAGATATTGACTACTCAGAGAAAACGCCTGAGCTACTGGTTACTGTAGACAAGCAGCGTGCAGCAGAGCTGGGTGTGAGTGTTTCTGACATCTCCGACACCTTAGAAATCATGCTGGGTGGTCGCAGTGAGACGACCTTCGTCGAACGTGGTGAAGAGTACGATGTTTACCTACGTGGTGACGAAAACAGTTTCAACAATGCTAATGACTTGAGCCAAATCTATATGCGAACTCAGTCTGGTGAGTTGGTGACGCTAGATACTTTGACTCACATTGAAGAAGTCGCATCATCGATTCGTTTGTCGCACTACAACAAGCAGAAGTCGATAACGATTAAAGCTAACCTGATGGAAGGTTACACGTTAGGTGAAGCTCTGGACTTCCTTGATGAACAAGCGATTGAGCAACTACCGGGTGATATTTCGGTAAGCTATTCGGGCGAGTCTAAAGACTTCAAAGAGAACCAATCGAGTATCTTGGTGGTGTTTGCATTAGCGATGTTGGTGGCGTACTTGGTATTGGCGGCGCAGTTTGAGAGCTTCATTAACCCGCTAGTGGTAATGTTCACTGTACCTATGGGTATCTTTGGTGGATTCTTAGGCTTGGTAGTGATGAGTCAGGGGCTCAACGTCTACAGCCAGATTGGTATGATCATGTTGATCGGTATGGTAACCAAAAACGGTATCTTGATCGTTGAGTTTGCTAACCAACTGCGTGACCGCGGTATTGAGTTTGAAAAGGCGATTATTGATGCTTCTGCTCGACGCTTACGACCAATCATGATGACGGCATTTACCACGCTTGCAGGTGCTATCCCATTGATTACCTCAACAGGCGCGGGTTACGAAAGCCGTGTGGCGGTAGGTACGGTTATCTTCTTCGGTATGGGCTTTGCGACCTTGGTGACTCTGTTTGTAATCCCTGCGATGTATCGATTGATTTCTGGTACAACTCGTTCACCTGGTCACGTCGAAGCGGTACTCAACAAAGAGCTAAGCCATGACAACATAGGTCGAACTAGCCACGGTTAATATAGTGGTATAGACAAGTAATAGATGAAAGCCCGACAACTTACTCGTTGTCGGGCTTTTTATTTGGTACTGCGAATGGTGCCAGAAAAGAGTGAGACTCTATTGCTCTTTCAGGTATTGAATGGTTTCGAGCAGTTCTTCCATAGAGCGGTGGCCTCTTAGCTTCACCATATAGCGCCCATTAATAATAAAGCTCGGAATGCTGCTAATCGACGCTTGCTCAGTCTTAGTAACAGCGTCTTCCATAAACTTAGCCCATTGCTGTTGTTGGGCTTGAGTCATGTCTTCTCGTTTCACAAGGTTGTGTTCTTTGAGAAAAGCATCAATATCCGTTTCTTGAAGCGGGTTTTTAGTTTGAACCAGCGAGAATAACTCACTCAAAAGTTCATGAGACAGAACTGGCTTTTGAGCCAATACGGTGTAGTAAATACCCGCAGCTTGTAAGGTCGAGTCGTTAAAAATCACGTGAGTACGATGCAATTCCAGTTCACCAGAGCCTTCCTTATCTTTAAGTAACTCTGTCATCTGCCAACAAGGCATGCAGGTCAATGAAAAGAATTTGTCTACTTGATACTCGGTCGAATAAGGTTTTTCTAAAAGCGTGTATTGTTTTCCCTCTGATGGAGATGCATAAGCAGTAGCGCTTAGGGTAAGAGAAGCTAAAAGGATAAATACGTTTTGTAATCGTTTCATGAGAGTTCCGGTTTATCTGTGAATGTTTTGAAAAGCCTGCGTTTGCTCCTAGCGAAATGCGGGCTTTTTTTGTATAACAATATCTGCTCAATACATTAAAAATGAAAACTATTAAGGGACACCAAAGTGGCTGAATTTAAATACAAAGATCTTTCTCAAGAAGAACAAGACAAGCTGGATGCAGCAACCTTTCGTCGCCTATTAGCACACTTAGACAACAACAAAGATGTTCAGAACATTGATCTGATGATCTTGGCTGGTTTCTGTCGTAATTGCTTCAGTAAGTGGTACAAAGCAGAAGCTGAACAACAAGGCTTAGACCTTGATATCGATGATGCTCGTGAGCGTGTTTATGGCATGACTTACGATGAGTGGAAACAAAACCACCAACCAAAAGCAACACCAGAGCAACTGGCTGCTTTTGAAGCGAAGCAGAAGCCACAATAGCCTTGGCTTATCGCTCACCAAAGACACACAAAAAGAGCCCATTAAGGGCTCTTTTTTATTTGAAAGCTTGTACTTTGCTTGGCGCTTAAGCTAATTCACCCGTTTGAGAGAAAGCTTCTAACTTTGCAGCATAAGGTTGAAGGTCGCCAATGTTGTTTTTCACCCATTCGTCATTGAAGTAAGTGTCTAGGTAACGCTCGCCGCTATCACAAAGCAGAGTCACGATAGAGCCTTTTTCTCCACGCGCTTTCATTTCACTTGCCAGTTGAAGCACACCGTACATGTTGGTACCCGTAGATGCGCCAACCTTGCGGCCTAGAATGTCAGATAACCAATGTGTCGTTGCAATACTTGCCGCGTCTGGGATCTTACGCATTTCGTCAACCACACCTGGAATGAAGCTTGGTTCAGCACGTGGACGACCAATGCCTTCAATTTTGCTGAATGTGCTGCCTTTTACTTCTGTATTGCCTGTTTTGTAATACTCGTGGAATACTGAGTTTTCAGGGTCGACAACGCAAAGTTTAGTCTCATGTTGTTGGTAACGAATGAAACGGCCAATCGTTGCTGAAGTACCACCAGTACCCGGGCTCATTACAACCCAAGTTGGAACCGGGTGATCTTCCATCTGCATTTGATTGAAAATCGAGTTTGCGATGTTGTTGTTACCACGCCAGTCGGTTGCGCGCTCAGCGTAAGTAAATTGGTCCATGTAATGACCATTAAGTTCCGCTGCTAAACGGCGAGACTCATCGTAAATTTGGTCAGAGCGGTCAACTAGGTGTGCTTGGCCGCCGTAAAATTCAATTTGCTCGATCTTTTTCTTCGCTGTGCACTTTGGCATTACCGCGATAAATGGAAGGCCAAGTAGGCGAGCGAAGTAAGCTTCAGACACCGCCGTGCTACCAGATGAAGATTCAATGATCGTAGTTTCTGGGCCAACCCAACCGTTACAGATAGCGTATAAGAACAGAGAGCGCGCCAAACGGTGCTTCAAAGAGCCTGTTGGGTGTGTACTTTCATCTTTAAGGTAGATATCAATGCCTTCGATGCTTGGAAGGTCTAGTTTGATAAGGTGCGTATCCGCAGAGCGTTGGTAATCCGCTTCAATTTTACGAATCGCGTTGTTAATCCATTGATGGTCAGTGCACATAAGCGTTCTCCTGATCTTGTGTAGGAATTCTTTGTAATTGGTATGGTTATAATTTAGCTAGATCTAGAGAGAAAAACTTTGCCATATTTGCTTTTTTTTGACTAAAATGTAGAAAATTATTCTATTTAAATTCAATTTGGTGAAAGTGTGATAGATGCCGTAGATAAAAAAATATTAGCGTTATTACAAGAAGACAGCACCCTGTCATTGAACGACATTTCTGAAGCCGTCAACCTCACCACAACGCCTTGCTGGAAGCGTTTAAAGCGTTTGGAAGAGAATGGCATCATTGAAAAAAGAGTGGCATTGCTGAACCCTGAAAAGTTAGATCTTTCTTTTACCGCGTTCGTATTGGTGAAAACCAGCGATCATTCTCATGAGTGGTATGGTCGTTTTGTGAATACTGTGTCGGAATTCCCAGAAGTGATGGAGTTCTACCGCATGGCGGGCGAGTACGATTACATGATGAAGGTGCAGGTTAAAGACATGAAGTGCTTTGATGAGTTCTATAAGCGCTTGGTTAATAGTGTGGATGGTATATCAAACGTTACTTCTACGTTTGCGATGGAACCATTAAAGTACACCACTGCGCTACCGCTATAACCATTTTAAAGATTGTGTTTCGAGTTTAGATATCGCCTCTGCGATGAAGAAAAGGATTATTCATGTTTGCAAAAGTTTCTACTGCTATTCAGCTCGTGTTAGCTATCGCCATTTTTTACCTTGGCTACACCATCTATTCATTCACCAATAAAGTCGGTGAAATTGTCGATACCTATCCTCAGGTTATTGAGGATCTTTCCGTGCTCACCAAAGAGCTAAAAGTCGAAGAGTTTCTGATACTGGCAGAGCACGTCGACGAGTTGGCACCACAGATGCTGAATACCGTTGAAGATGTAAGAAAGACGGTCGAGAAGGTGAACAAAACAGTCGCATCGGTGGACAGTAAAATTCCAGCGATCCTAGACGAAGTGAAAAATGTTCGAGTTGAAGTCGGGCAGGTGAGAACCGATGTGATTCCGCCAACGCTGACCGAACTTAAGCGCTACCGTGTTGATGTGATGCCACCAATGCTTGCTGAAAGTAAATCTTACCGAGAACAAACGATTCCTGTAGTGATTGCCGAGTCTGAGATGTTGAGAGCCGAAGTCCCTGCGATTCTAGTGCAAGCTAACTTGTTGGCTGACAAGAGTAAGGAGCTCGCTCAAGGTGCGGCAGAAGGTGCAGTGAAAGGCGTGGTGCTATCGCCATTTAACCTGTTACGAGATGCGGGTGATGGTATCAAAACGCGAGTACAAGGCGAGTCTAAGCCTGTCGAGCAAGGGAACTAAACACAGTTTCGTTGAACTGCCATTGTGATTAAAAAGAGAAGAGGCTAGGTATGATACCTAGCCTCTTTTCGTTTCAGGCGTTCGTGTGCAGACACTCAGAAGTACTTGATAACTACTTAGTAAAGCGCATCACACCTTCTTGAACGGCTGTCGCGACTAAATCACCTTTCTGGTTGTAAATCTCCCCGCGTACTAGGCCGCGAGTGTTTGCCGCTGTTGGACTTTCAATCGCGTAAAGTAGCCATTCATCCATTTTGAATGGACGGTGGAACCAGATTGAGTGGTCTATCGTTGCCACTTGGAAATTTGGCGTCATTAGAGAGACTTCATGTGGGTGAAGCGCAGTGACCAAGAAGCCCCAATCTGAAGCGTAGGCAAGCAGGTATTGGTGAATCAAGTGGTTGTCTGGCATCGCACCATTTGCTCTAACCCAAAGGTACTGTTTCGCTTCTGTCTTCTTTGGTTTGAGTGGGTTAACCACCGTTACAGGGCGCATCTCAATTGGCTTTTCACCACAGAAGGTTTTACGCAGTTTTTCTGGTAAGAACTCCGCAATATGGCTAGCAAGCTCAGTTTCAGACGCAAAGTTTTCCGGCCCTGGAATATCAGGCATCGGATTTTGGTGTTCAAAGCCCGGTGCGTCACCGTGGTAAGAAGCCGTCAGGTAGAAAATAGGGCGGCCATTTTGAATCGCTTTAACACGGCGGGTACTGAAGCTGCGTCCATCTCTGAGATTTTCCACATCGTAAATAATCGGCTTTTCAGGGTCGCCAGGGAATAGAAAATAACTGTGGAACGAGTGAACACTACGGTCGTCTTCAACGGTATAACGAGCAGCAGAAAGTGCTTGTCCTAAGACCTGACCGCCATAAACCTGTGGAAGACCGAGGTTTTCACTTTGCCCACGGAATAAACCTTCTTCCAGCTTTTCTAGCTGAAGTAAACTTAGTAATTCTTTTAAAGGTTGACTCATCGCCAGCATTCCTCTTCGTAAAATGAGTGTCAGATTATGGTGTTAATCATTTAGCTTAGTCAGATATCTGTCAATAAATCATAGGGTTTCAAGACAGAATATGAAAGCTCTCTTATAATTAGTCCGTAGATTTGCCGAGTCCGGCAAACATGTTGAGAGAAATTGAATATGAAAAAGGCTCTAATTCTTCTAACGTCTTTAGTATCGTTTGGCCTGTTAGTCGGTTGCCAAACAACATCAGAAACGAACGCTTCTCAGGAAGTGGTTGCAGAGAATACTCAAGTGATTTCAGGAACAGTTAGCTACCGCGAAAGAATTGCATTACCAGAGAATGCATTGGTTACTGTAACGCTAGAAGACATTTCACTAGCAGATGCTCCATCAACGGTTATCGCGACTCAAGAGTTCACAACCGATGGTAAGCAAGTACCGTTTGCGTTCGAATTAAGCTACGACGACAACAAGATTCAGCCTAACCACCGTTACAACATGCGCGCAACGATCCATGTTGACGGCAAACTACGTTTTACAACAGATACCATCAAGTCTGTGATTACAGATGTAGAAAACACACAACACGCTGATCTACGCTTGGTCGGTGTTCGCTAATTAGAAATGGATGCCGCTGTTAAGGCATCTTGATTGGCTTTACGTAGTCAAATGAATCGGCGAATGATGGCAGCTCTAGGGCTGCCATTTGTATATTCTGAGTTTAACTTTTCCAGCGTCGCTCACTTCAATTCCTTCTTCCACCAAATGCTTCTTTTGGCGTTCAAACGAGTCGCCTTTTAAGGAAATCTCGCCTTTACTGTTGATCACTCGATACCAAGGGAGTTTGCTACCTTCAGGTAAATTACCTAATGCTTTTCCCACATGGCGCGCATAGCCCGGAAAACCTGAGAAACGTGCTATGTCTCCATAAGTTGTTACTTTTCCATATGGAATTTGGTGAATCACAGCAAAGATTTGGGCTAAAAATTGGTCCATACTAAATGTTCCTAGTTCATGAATACCACGGATCGGTAGAAGGAGAGAGCTATGGTCTTTTCAACGTTTCAATTTCTAATTACAACATTATTAGCCGTTGTTTGTGCGAGAGCAATCAGTTTAAGTGAGGGGGATATCCCAGTACTAGCGATGGTGATTCCTGCGTTATGGATTTTGCCGCAGGGTGGTATCGCAGGTTTAGCTCTACTTGCTGCTATGACGACTTATGGCTTAACCCTTCCTCTACAGCCAATCACGCTCTCTGTTAGCGCGTGGGTGCTTTTCCCACTGTTAATGGTGGTTTTCTCAAGACGCAGTAGTTTGTCGGTGGTGATTATTTCGGGTTTGATCGTGACTACTTTGCAGGTCGGGATTATGGTCACGCAATCAGCTGGCAAGCTTGATGGCACGCCATGGGTGACTCTATTACAAGTCTTGTCCATCATGGTTATTTGGTGGGCTGCTAACCATCTCAAACCAGCGAGTCGACACAGCTGGTGGTCATTAGGGTTAATCTTGCCTCTTTGGATCGCTGACTTACCTTATGCAGCGCTCGTGGCCTTGTGTGTGACGGGCATTATGGCGTCAATGGAAGCGATGACGAAGCTGAAAACCTTCCGCTGGAATAAGTTACTGTGTTGGACGCTACCAACTGCTGGCTTCGCAGCACTGGTGATTACACCGAGTATTGAAGTACCAAGCCCTGTATTTGTGGTCTGGCTATGTTTGTTAGGAACGGCATGGATGACGGACTACATCATTCGCACTGAAGATAACGAAGACATCGATATCTAGTGTCCACTCTATTTAGATGATGTTGTGTGAAAACTTCTAATCGCAGGTAAATGGTGAATTTACCTGCGATTTACTGGTGGTTTGAATAAAGGATAAGCACTTAGACCACAATTGCTCAAAAAGAAAGGGGAAGGGCTTGCAATGGCTGCCGGGATGCTTAATAATCCAATCACTCTTTGAGGCAAGCCTCTTAGAAAACGAATCTATGGGGGCCTGGTCCTCCCGCAACAATAGCTCGTGAACTCGGTCAGGTCCGGAAGGAAGCAGCCGCAGCGTGTGACTTGTGTGCCGGGATGTGGCTGGGTTCCCACCCTTTATGAAGCCTGCAATATATGTTCGCATAAATTGCAGGCTTTCTTCATTTCTGCATCATAAGTCTTCATATTTGCACCATAAGTCTTCATAGTCTATTTTTTGTTGTAGGTTTACAACAAAAGTGATTTGCTATGTTCGACCAAACCAAGAAATCATCTCACGTACACAACATCTGTAAGTTCATGAGCTTGAAGAATGATGCTGTTGTTCGCACTCTCTCCATTTTGGAGTTCGATTTCTGCTTTCACCTCGAATATAACGCAAACGTTAAAAGTTTTACCTCTCAACCTTTTGGCTTCCACTATCAATTCAATAATCGTAAGTGCCGATATACCCCAGATTTTTTAGTAACAAATCACAACGAGCAGTCAACCCTCTTCGAAGTAAAACACTCTAGTCAGATTCTCAAACCTGATTTCAGGAATAGATCTGAAGAGAAACAAAGAGTTGCGTTGAATGAGTTCAACAGACGCTTAGTTTTGGTTACTGAGAAACAAATTAGAATGGGACCGACGTTAGATAACTTTAAGTTACTGCATCGTTATTCCGGATTGCGAACTGTGACTGAGTTTCAAAAGTTAGTGTTAGCGTTTATTCAACGTAAACAAATGGTGCAGCTACAAGTGATCCGCCCCAGCAGTTTTGGACACTGAGTTAAGTGAGTACAATCACTAACGAGGTGAACAATGACAACTAAGAAAACTAGAATTAAACATTCCCCTGAATTTAAAGCAGAAGCCCTGAAGTTAGCAGATAAAGTGGGAGTAGCTGCGACAGCAAGACAGCTTTCTTTACATGAATCTCAAATCTACGGGTGGCGAAAGAACTCGAAGAAAGACACCAGTACTAGTC